>JBFGLD010000216.1:0-7819 GCA_041576335.1 Anaerolineae bacterium
ATAGCCACCGAACAGCGGTTGCGGCGTCTGGATCTTCGAGTTGTCGGCGATAGCCATGAAGAAGACCATCGGGACCTGGTGGGCGACCCACAACTGTACCGTGCCGGCCCCGCCTCGATATTTGCCGTGGCCCGGACTATCTTGCCAGTGCTGCGAGAGCGGAATCAGCAGCGGGAACTCGTTCTCCATGAGTTCGACGTCCGGCGCCCGGCCAAATGGGCACCAGGGGAACCCAAATGAGTTCATGCCTTTGGCGTTGGGACGACCGCCCATGCCCTCAGTGTTGATCGAGTAGGCGATCATATCGGCAAAGCGTAGACCCCACTGCGACAGCCCGGCAATCACCATCGCATTGCCGGCATTGCTGGCCGACGCGGCCACCCGGTTCCACTCCGAGCTGGCGAACATCATCTTGGCAAATGCGTTCGCGCACGCGCTCATCACGCCGGTGCAGATCATCACCGAACAACTCGTCGCGGCCCGATCGTCCGGGTTGAGTACAGTGCCCTTGGGGATCTTGAAGGTGAACGGGGTAAAGGCGGCACTGGAGATTGGCAGATCGTAGAAGACGTAAGAGTAGACATAGTTGGCCACGTGCCCGACCACGGACTGCACGTGGGCGTTGTAGGAGGAAAGGTTCTCGGGCGACGTGCCGCTGAAATCAAAGATGATCTCGTCCCCCTGCTTGATCAGGGCCAGGTTCGCGGAGCGGACAATTCCCTGGTTCGTGCCGACGGCGTCGGCGAAGTGCGTGCTCCGATACGTGCCGTCCAACCACGACGCGATGCGCTTCCGAGCCCCCTCCTCGGCCACCTGCAGCATCCGTCTGAGGACACCGATGACGAACTGCTGCCCTTCCTTATCGGCCAGTTCAATCACCCGGGTACGGACGCGATCCGCCGCCGTGGCGCGGGCCTTGAGGTCCGTCACGATCATCTGCGGCGCTCGGATGCCGAAGGCCGTGAAGACCTCCAGCCAATCCTCGCGCAGCCGGTGATTCTCACCGATCTTGACCGGAGGGAAGTTGCCGCCTTCCATAAAGCGGCTGGTTGCCGAAACCGGCATACCACCGGGTTCGCTCGCGCCGGTCTCAGTCGTATGATTGGCGGCGCCGGCCCAGGCGATCAGTTTACCTTGGTGAAATATCGGGACGATCACCACCTGGTCCGGGTTGTGAATCCCGCCGTAGAGCGCGTCGTTGGCATACCAAATGTCGCCGTCTTTGATGCCGGGGTTCTCGGCATAATACTTGAGGATGTACTTGATAATGATCGGCTGGATAATGGCGTGCAGATAGGTGCCGGCTGCGGCGTTGACTAGGTCGCCGCTGGCGGAGAAGATGGCGACCATCACATCGCCGGCAATGCCCATGCTGCTCCGGGAAGCGCGCTGGAATACCTCCAGGGCTTCATCAAGGATGTCATTCGTTCGTTGGAAGCCGATTTCGTAATCGCCTGGTGCCAGGCTGGCTACCGCCGCCAGTTCTTCCTCAGTGGGCGGCCCCACCTTGATCGCATCCAGTTTTTCAATATCGGTTGGAATTGGCATATGTTCCTCCTAAGTTGTCGCTTCCATAATGCCGATGCTGTACTCATCCAGCCGGAACTGTTTGCCGGGCGGCAGCACCACTGTAGTGTACTCGGATTCCATCAGGGCCGGACCCTGGACCACGTTCCCAGGCTGCAACTGCGCTAGATCATAGACCGGCGTGTCGACCCAGTCATTGGCCTCCGGCCACCAGGCCTTGCGGCTGCCCTTGCCGCCGGCGCTCGGGTCGGGACCTTGCAGGGGGCGCTTCTCGAGCTGCAGCTTCTGCCCCGGTACGGCGACCTTTAGCACGAAGGTGTCGATGTACACGCCGCCCGGCACGTTGACGGCCAGCGGGCTGAACGCCTCGCTGAACTCTTGCTCGAACTGCTTGTAGAAACGCCACACATCCTCCTCACTCTCGATGAACAAGTCCGGGGCAGAGGCTCGTTTGGAGTGAATTTGCCCGCCGTAGAGCATGTCTAACTCCAGGCGGAAAGTGGCCCTGTCCAGGGGCAGCCCTTCGGCCTCCAATTCCCGTTTCGCCCCTTCCATAAGATTCCGGACGATGCGGTTGAAGGTTTCGTAGTCGGTCGTGGGCTTCTGGGTTATGGGCTCAATGAAGACCATGCGCTGCGAGTACTCGTAAACGTGGACGACGTCCATCACCGACGAGCCGTAAGCGGAGAAGACGGGCGAAAACGGAAAGATCGCCGCTCGCGGAATCTCACCCATATAGCCGGCCACGTGGGTCGGGCCGCCGCCACCGAAGGCGAATAACAAAAAATCCGACGGCCGGTACCCTCGCAATACGACCTCTTTGCGGATGGCCGAGGACATTTTTTCATCGATAATACGCCGGATCAGGGCCGCGGCTTGGAACGTGTCCACGCCCAGCGGTTCCGCGATCTGGGTGCGTACCGCCCGTTCTGCCGCCTCTCGATTCAGCTTCATGCGCCCACCGAAGTAGTAGTCGGGGTTGATGTAGCCTAGCAGCAGGTCGGCATCGGTCACGGTGGGCTGGGTGCCGCCCAGGTTGTAACAGACCGGTCCCGGATAGGAGCCGGCGCTCTCCGGCCCAACCTCGAGCCGATTGCCCAGGGTGCGATTGATCGAGGCGATCGATCCTCCACCGGCCCCGATGGAGAGCGACTGCAGCATGGTGATGGCCACCATCCAGCGATCGATGATGGGGTTGAACTCGTAGTTGCGCACCGACTGGCTCACGACCAACCCGATGTCGAAGCTGGTCCCGCCCACGTCGGAGGAGACCACGTTATTGACTCCGAGATAGCGGGCGATGTCGCGCGCCCCGATCAAGCCGGAGACCGGCCCTCCGTTGTAGGTACGGCTGGCAGTCGTCTTGAAGACGTCGGCGCAGCCGCCCGTGTTGTGGACCATAAAGAAGGGCCCGATGTAACCCTTATCGCGCAGCTTATCCCAGGTTCCGCTCAATTCGATCTGCATGAGCCGCTGCAGATAAGCGTCGAGGATCGCGGTATTCGTGCGCCCATACTCGCCCAACCGCGAGGCGACTCCGCTGCCGAGGATGACAGGCAGATACCCTACGTGATACTCGCGGTACTCTTCGCGAATAATCTCTTTGACCCGCCGTTCGTGGCTGGGATTCACGAAGGACCACAGCAATGACACCACAAAGGCGCGGGCGCCGCGGTCTACCAGGGCGCGTACCTTGCGCCGAACGTCCGCCTCGTCCAGGGGACGTATCACCTGCCCCCGGGCGTCGATGCGCTCTTTAACGCCGACGATCATCTCGCGAGGGACGAGCGGCTCTGGTTTGTGCTGCAGCGGCAAGCTGCGCCGCTCGTCGAGCCGGGTGCCATCGATCCACTGCGCACCTTTGCCGATCAGGATGGCGTCTTCGTGCCCTTCGGTGGTGATCAGTCCGATGCGCGGTCCCTTGCGCTCGATCAAACGGTTCATGGCAACCGTGGTTGAATAACGCACCATCTGGATCTTCGGCAAAAGCTTCTCGACAGTACTATTCAGCGCCTTCGCGCCTTCTTCGACGGCCTGCATAAAGCAGACGGACAGGTCGTAGGGTGTGGTCGGCACCTTGCGGAAGATGGTCTGCCCGTCCATCACCAGCACCACGTCGGTGAACGTACCGCCGACGTCCACATCAATGGTGTTGCGAGCCAGTTCTAGGGCTTCCATACTGGGGCTACTTTGTGTTGTAGACAAGGCGACCCTCCTTGATGCTCAATTCGCCCTGAGCGATACGCTGCTGCAGCTTGTCGATGTCGATGGCGATGTCGTACGTAATGGGGTGCCCGGGCGGCAGGTACTCCGTCTCCACTTGGGTGCCGCATTGCGGACAGTAAAATTCAACGATCCGGACCCATTCCGGATCCGGGGCAAAGGTGTATTGACCCTCGATCAGCGGTTGGTGTATCTCCCGTGGGTCACGCTGGTGAACCAAGCACCCTTCTTTGTAGTTGCTGCGAGCCTCCCCGAATCGATGCCCACAGACGTGGCAGTACCACTGCTCGTCGCTGAGGTCGAGATCAAGGTACTCGGTAACTCGGATTCGTTCCACTTCACTCGCCTCCTTTCGCCCGCCGCAGCACGGCGTTGCTGAACCCGTCCATGTGTAACTCCCAGCCGGCCGGAACCGTGCAGGTATTGGTCTCGGACTCCAAGACCGCCAGCCCGGTAATTACCGCGCCCGGCGTAAGATCGTCCCAGTTGTATAAGCCGGCCTTCTCGCCGAAGACCGTGCGGTGGCCATACGGCACAGGTGCAGACCGCTGCTCGGGTGCAGCCTCAAGCTCCACCCGGCGAACCGGCAGTACGCCGCGCACGGCTACCCGTTCCACCACCACGCCGCCGTTGGCCGAGTGGGCTTCGGCGAGGGCGGCCCGCACTTTCTGCGGCTGCAGCGCTACGGTCCAGTCTCGCCGTTCTCCGCGGTCTGTAACGCTAATCTCAACGTGTAAAACGGCGTCAGCCGCGGGCAGCCCTTCGCCTTCGAGATCCCGCAGCACGCGTTGGCGCCCGGCTTCAACCAGCTCCCAGACCCGGTTGTCCAGATCTTTGGACAGCTTGAGGAAGGGCCACTCCTCGTGGACGTGGGAGATATCGGAGATCGAAGAGCCGAATGCGCTTAATACCGGCCCGAATTTGAAGACGTAGGCCTCCTCGATACCGAGTCGATCGGCCACAGCCGCAGCGAAAATGGCCCCGTTGCCGCCAAAACAGAAGAGGTGGAATCCTTCGCTGCCATAGCCGGCCCCTTCTAAAACTCGGCTAATCGTGTCCGCAATCATGGCGACGGCAGCGTCGATCACCAGGCGGGTTGCTTCCTCTACCCCGATTCTTTGCAGCGGCAAGGCGATGTGCTCGCCGAGAGCCTCCCCAGCCCCTTCGACGTTGAGCTCCCGCCTCCCGCCGAGGAAGCGGCCAGGGTTGAGCATCCCGGCGACCAAGAAAGCGTCCGTCAGCGTAGCATGCTCGCCCCCCAGATCATAGCAAGCCGGCCCTGGATAGGCGCCCATGCTGTCGGGCCCCAGCGTTACCCGACCCTCGCCGACGCGGGCGACGCTGCCGCCTCCCAAGGCTGCGGAGCGGAGCAAGGTCCAGGGGAGGTTAAGCGGGATACCGAATAGATCGGTCGAGGCCGCCATGACCGGCTCGCCATCAACGATGAGGCTGACCTTGGTGGTCGTGCCACCTACGTCCAGGGCGATGACCCGGTCGAGCTGGTAGCGGCGCGCGAAATACGCGGCTGCTACCAGACCAAAAACTGGACCGGACTCGGTCGTGTCAATCCCCTTGGTTTTTGAGACACGCGCAACGCCGCCGTTAACGTGGCCGATGTAGACCGGCCGGCGGTAAGCGTGCCGGGAGAGCAGGTCGTCTTCTGCCTTAAAGAGGGCCATTGCCAACGGCGTGTGCACGTAGGCGTTGATCAAACCCATGTGGGTGCGGGTCATGTCATCCGGGTGTCTGGAAATTTGGCTGCCAAGGAGGGCGGGCACCGCTCCCAGGTAGTGGTCCGGAAACTGTTCTTCGACCAGCCGTTTAATGGCCAACTCACCGCTGTCGTCCTGGAAGGCCCCCTGGAGACTGATGCATATGCGCCGGACCCCCTGTTCCAACAGCGACCGGATTGCGCCCAGTACTTCTTCCTGGTTGGTGGGATCCTGAACGGTGACGATGTTCGCCGGACTGATCAGGCGACCGATGGCCGGGCTTTTACTTTGACTGTACAGGTTTTCCTCGTGCCCCGGGCTGAGCAAAAGGCCGATACGCGGCCCTTTCCCTTCGGCCAGCACATTGGTCGCGATGGTGCTCGACCAGCGAATGACCTCAACCTGCTCCAGGAAGCCGGTCAGGTCTGCGTAACCGGTCAGGACCGCCCCCTCGTGCAAACACTCGAAGAAACAGACGGTAAAGTCGTGGGGCGTCGTATCTACCTTGGCCACCCAAACCTGCTTTCCGTCGTTGAATAAACCGTCGGTCAGGGTGCCGCCAACGTCGATGTCGACTGTGTACATAGCGCCTCCTGCGTCCTTTATATACAAATTAAATTATGAAAAAACCAAGGTGTTCGTGCTGTTGAAAATTTGTACGGAGTCTGATCGGTTTGAAAAAACCGGAATAGTGTTGAATATCGAGAGCTAAAGGATACTTCAGGCTACGGAATTTGTCAAAGGCTGATGCTTCCCGTAAGGTCTCCATTTCCTCAAAGAACCATTCCAAATTGAATTTCCGGGCTTCCACTTTTACAAAGATCTTGGCCGACTCTAATCGCCAGAAGCATGAGGACGAGTCCACACCTCGAGCAAGCACTTGAGCGGGAACCCATCTGTAGCAACCTAGGCTTTGCGAAAAAGCGTTCGTAAGATCCCCTTTGATAATCGAGGGGAGCGGTGATAGTCAGCGCGGTGTTTCCAGGTTAAAAGAACTACGTTGCCAAGCCAAACGGCAAAGAAGGCGGGTTCTGCTCGGGTTAGCAGCAGGAAAACGAGTAGGGTCAGCATGCCCACCAACACGGCCCACCCTTCCACCACCAAGATGGCCAACCACAAGCCAAAGGCCACGCCCAACACGGTGGGCACAACCCATAGGGTTAAGCCCGCCCAAATGCCGATGGTGACGGCGATCGATTTGCCGCCGCGAAAGCGCAAGAATGGTGAATAGGCGTGACCGAGGAGGGGTGCCAACGCCACAGCTACCAGGGCCCAGCTTTCCAGGCCAACCACAAAGTTGGCCAGCCCGACCGGCAGCGCCCCCTTGAGGACGTCGAGCACGGCTGCCAGGAGGCCCCACCCCTTTCCGCCGGCGCGCCAAACATTAGCTGCTCCGGGATTGCCGTCACCATAATTGCGGATGTCGGTTTGGAGCGCGATCTTACCCAACCAAAGTGATAACGGCAGCGACCCCATCAAAAACGCCAACACGATCCAGCTCCAAGTCCCCATCACGCTTCCCTCTCGCCCTGGTTGATCCGCAGCGGGATAACTTGATGCCAGACCGCCTGCAGCCGGTGCCGGCTTTCGCGGGCCAGGGTCAGCACGATCCCAAATGTAACCAGCGTGTTAGTAAGCAAGAAAAAAAGGAATTCCTCAATCGGGAGTACCCCGCCTATTAGCAGAGGCAGCGACGTGGCCGGGTTAATGGCCCAGATGCCCAGGCCGATTGCCAGGGCATCGGCTGCGCTGAGGTATAACGTTAGCGGCACAATGGACAGGCCCACCAAGCGGCCATATCTTGCCAGAACATCACCACCAAAGCCGACTTGCGCTGCCAGCGGAGGCAGTGCCCACACCAATTGGAGGGCCAGATAAGTGCCCTGTCGCCAGCCGGTCAGCAATACGGCAATACTCATAAGCCAGAGCCCGGCCAAGGCGATCACCGGTATGAGCCGGAACCAAGATTGCGATGACAGCGGCTGTGCACCCAGGCGCAGGCGGCGCATGAGTAACAACAGCCACGCCCCGGCAAGGATCGGCTGCAACACGAAGAACGTATACTCTTCGAGTGGAACCCAGCCGATGGTTATGCCGGTCACTAAGGCCGGATCATACGACCAAACGCCGGTAGCAACCAGGTAATTGTCCCAGGCCGTGGTATAGACCACGGCAATGACGACGTGAAGCAAGATGGCGGCCCAAAGGGGCCAGCCTCGCAAGGCTGCCGGCCTCGCCGCGCCTCGCCGCCTGTCGATCAGCGCCACCCCACCCAGCACGATGATAGGTGTGACCAGGAAACGAAGTAAAAAACCGAAATAAGTCATAACCGGCGCTTCTCAAACAGTCACAGAGTC
>JBFGLD010000217.1:0-7803 GCA_041576335.1 Anaerolineae bacterium
CGAATCGTTCAGGCAGTAGCAGGATGACGATAGTTTTAGCGAACTGGAGAATTAAGGAAGAGCCGGGGGTAATTCAACTGGTCACTTCTCGACGACTTCAACGCCGGGCGGTATTTTGTTCACCAAAGGCAAGGTAAAGGTGAAGGTTGAGCCACGCCCTAATTCACTTTCAAAGGTTAGCTCACCCCCGTGGGACTCAATCATTTTCTTGGTAATGGCCAATCCCAGGCCGGTGCCGGGTTCATTACGAATATTCTGGTCGCCCGACCGGAAGAAGTTGGCAAACAATTGGGCCTGGTCTTCTTCGGAAATACCGAAGCCTGTATCTTGCACGGCGACCTCAATACCTCGGACGTCTCCATTTTGGTGTGGTTTGGCCATAACTCTAATTTGACCCCCTTCAGGGGTATATTTGTAGGCATTGCTAATCAAATTAGTCAAAATTTGCATAATCCGACCATAATCACCGCGAATTTCGGGCAAATTTCTGTCGACGTCAACTTCTAAGGTCAACCGTTTATTTTCAATTTGGGTACGAACGGTCTCGATGACTTCCTCGATAACCTTACAAATCTGTACATTTTCGATTTCCAGGCGAATGCTCCCTGCCTCAATACGGCTGACGTCCAGCAAGTCGCGTACTAACCGGTCCATCCGATCGACGTTGTTGGAAATAACGTTCAAAAATTCCATTTGCTTATCTGAAAGACCGCCCGCGGCTCCCATTTGAATAAGTTTGGCATACCCTTTGATACTGGTCATCGGGATTTTTAACTCGTGCGAGGCAATGCTCATAAATTCGGACTTGGCATTATTCGCCTGTCTTACCTGCTCAAACAGCTGCGCGTTGGCTATGGCTATAGCGGCGTGGTTGACCAAGCGCTGCACAAAAAACACATCGTCGCTGGTAAAATAATCGGGATCCGTGCTTTCCAGGTCGATGACCCCAATCACTCGCTCTTCCCGGGTTATGGGAATAACCAAGAAGGAGCGGGTTCGGTGATTTTTAGGAACGTAATCCTTGGCCTCCGCCATATTGTTAACCCAGGCTAAATCTCCGGTGCGCGCCACCCGCCCCAAAACACCTCTGGTCAAAGGCCAAGGGTCAATTTTATATCGCCCCATTTCGGTCGGCATCCCGCGCTGGGTCAGCAGGTAAAGGCCTGGCTCGCCTTTACTTTTGAGAATACCGATAATGCCCATCGAAATCCCTAACGCATCCATTGCGTGGGTCAGGGTCATATCGAGGACGGTATTCAACTCGAGCGAATTTTGTAGTTGTTGGTCAAACATTTGCAGGGCTTGCAATTCCTGAATACGTTCGGCCAGGGCCTTGTCAGTGCGGGTGAAAACCCGTGCGTTTTCGATGGCAATGGCTGCCTGGGCGGCGAATGAAAGCAGCAGATTACTATCCACCTGGCTAAAAACAGTTCCATCCTGCTTATTAATCAGCTCAATAACGCCGATGACCTGCCGGTCATGATCAATCATAGGGACACAGAGGATGTTCTTAGTCTGAAAATCGGTCGCTTCATCAAAAGCAATGTTCCAGCGCGGATCGGTCGCAACATCATTGACGATGATCGGTTTTCCGGTTTGCGCCACCGTACCGACAATTCCCTTACCAATCGAGGTTTTCATACCGCGTAAATCCGAGCCCGTTGGCCCCAATACGACCTCAAAGGTAAGCTCTTTTCGAAGCAGATCAACTAATAAAAGGGAACCCGCTTCGGCGTGCAGAATCTGTACAGCTCGATCCATAATGCGCTGCAAGGCTACCTCGAGGTCCAAGGTTGAGCTAATGGCAATACTCACTTCGCTCAGGGTGGCCAGTTGGTCGGCACGCTGCTGGGCTTCTTGAAGAAGGCGTGATTTTTCGAGAGCAACGGCTGATTCCATCGTCAAGAACTCCGCCAACCAAATGTCGTGTTCATTGAACCGGGCCATGCCTGGTGATCGTACCAGTTGAAGTACACCCCGGATCTTACCTTCCCAGCGCAGCGGCACGCCTAAAACCGCGCCAAATTGTGCTTCGCGGAAAGCGTTGGTGCGCTTTGGAAAATCACGATAGTTGTCCACCGTCATCGACTTACCCACTGCTACGACCTGCCCGGCAACGTCATCACCCACCTGAAGGTCATTATCCCCATAATCCTCGCCCAGCTTATAGCCGGCGGCAAGCTTCAGCCTTTGATGATCTGGTTCAAGTAGGAAGACCATTCCGCCATCTGCTTGAAGCAAGTGTGCGGCCTGTTCGAGTAAGGCCGCAAGTAACACGCTTGGCTCCGGTTCAGCATGAATCTTGGCCGATATATCTTGCAGCGCTTCTAATTCTGCGGTGCGCCGGTCGGTCTGCCTCAAAAGGAGGGCCTTTTCTAAGACCGCAGCGGTTTGGCTGGCCAAGGTCGCTAATAATACCAGGTTATTGTCCGAATAAGTTTGATTGGACTTTTTGGGGCCCAGAGCCAACCAGCCGATAAGCTGTTTGGTTCCCGGCAGGGGCACGCAGAGGGCGATCTCAAGCTGTTCCAACCGGGCCAATTCTTCACCTGAAATCTGCAGCGGGGCTGACCCTGCTGGTTTGTCAGCCTGTAGTTGAAGCGCCTGGCCGGTTTTCTCTAACCAACGAGCTAAATCGTCACTTAATTCGAACCGCGCTTCGCTGGTTTTGATTTGCCTCTTGCCGGTCTGGGCATGGATCTTAAAGGCTTCTTCAGCAGTATCCGCTATAAAGACGAAAACATGCTCCGGGGTCAGTGCTTCGTCGATATACTTTAATAACAGCTTTAAGATAAGGTCAGATTCCGGGGGAATACTGCTAAGATTCTGGGTATACTGTGATAACAGCTTATAAGAGTCGAACGCTTCGTGGGGTGAAAGGCGTTCAACCAGGCCCTGCAGCAGCTTGCGGACCGGAGCCAGGGGAATCAAGCCCATGGCAAACACCGGGCCCAACGAGGCTCCATCGATCATAAAGAGGTTAGCGACGCCCCACATAATCGCCAGACCAAGTATAATTTCCCAAAAAGCAGAGACCGGCATCAGGAAACCCGGCGATTGGTTTTCTGAACCGGCTAGGAAACGGATTTGGGGGCAAGCTGCGGTTATTGCAGGCTTATGCAGTAGGCAATTTCTTAAGGGGCTGGCAGCCATATTTATAGGAAGGGCTACTTAAAAAACTGAGTATATAAACGATAAGAAATAGTTAAAACGGTTTGTGAAGATACGTCGGACCTAATGGTTCTTCAGGCGCCGCTTTATTTCTTGACGGTCGTACGCTGTGTTTCTAATAAGCATCTCCAGTTTAACATAGCGCCAGGGGGCGAGTCAAGATAATAGATGGTACTTTTTTCAGGTCGTAGGGATAAGGCCTACCCGGCGGATTCCAGGGTTAATTCAAAAACATGGGCTTCTGATTGACGTGACGCACCTTAGGCCGGTAAGACTCAACGTCATATAATTCGTCAACGTCGACCCGTTTAACCCCCTCAGACAGAACATCTATCGAGACGTCGGTATATTTGCCTTCTTTCAAAGCCACCATCCGACCGAACTTCTGTTCAACGACAAGGTCCATGGCCATATTGGCAAAATTGAAACCGACCATGAGATCAATCGAGTCAGGCGCGCCGGAACGCATCAAGTAAGCAACCTGTTGGTAAATGGTGTTTTGGCCCGTGATTCTCTTGAGGGCATCGCCGGTAATAGCCCCGATACCGCCCAATTTTTTGTGACCATAGGCGTCTGCCTGTCCGTACTCGATTACCTTGCCTCCAATCATTGACGCCCCCTCTGAGATAGTCATAATGGCATAATTACTGGGATTTCGATTTTTGTCATTCATAAGTAGCTTGGCTAACTTCTCGGGATCAAATGGCACTTCAGAAATAATGGCCCGGTCTACGTCGGCCAAATAGGCAGAGATCAGCGAAGTTTCGCCAGAGTTACGACCAAACAATTCGATGATGCCGATCCGTTCGTGGGAACCAACCGAGGTTCGCAGGTTGTGAATAAAATTCACGCTGCGAGTAATGGCCGTCGAAAAGCCAATACAGTAATCCGTGCCAAAAACGTCGTTATCCATCGTTTTTGGAATAGCCACGACGCGGACACCTTCGGTTTTCAAGCGATGTCCATAGCTTAACGTATCATCCCCTCCTATGGGAATTAACACGTCAATACCTAAATGGTCAAGATTTCTTATGACATTAGCCGTAAAATCCTTAATGTCTTCAGCCTCTGGCTGCCAATTCGGTTCACGTAGATATTCGGGTATCTCTTTGGCCCGGACTTTACTGGGTTGGACGCGAGAGGTGTGCAAAAACGTACCGCCTGTACGGTCAACGGTTCGGACCGCATGTTTATCCAAAGGTATCACCCACTGCTTGGCTGTGTCTTCGTCACTATTGCGATCAAAATTCAGTAAACCTGCCCAACCTCGACGAATACCTAATACGTCGTGACCTTCGTCAACAGCCCGGTTAACAACAGCTTTAATACAGGGATTAAGTCCCGGCACATCACCACCGCCGGTTAAAATACCAATTCTCATTATTTGAGCTCCTATGTGTACAAGGAAATAGTCTTCGAAAACAAGGAACCGCCGCCGGGTTCCTGCTCGTTTCGAAATCTAGTGTAGAAAACAGGGGAATGTTTCATGCCCACGTAGAACTACTGCCCAAACTATTGCAAGCGCTTACTGTTCAAATCGAAGTATAGGCCAGCAGAATTAATCTGTCAACAAAATGGCCGCTGTTGCCTTTAAGCAATGCAGTTTGCGGTCACTTAGAACGGTCTAAGGGCTAATGATGTGCTCCACTACGGGTAAAAATAAAATGCAGCGCGTTTTGGTCACTCTACCCGCAGCGAGCCGCCCCCCAACAGTTGGGTCAATTGTTGCCTCAACAAGGCGCTATCTTTGGTGGTATGATTGGGAAAATCCACGCGAATCTTCTTGTTGCCTTTAGGAATATAAAAGCTAAAGTGATCACGGCCTTGTTGTTGAATCAGCAAGTTATAGACAGTTTTTAGACAATGCTTGTCCTGAGTTATATTGCCTGAACGAGGGATTGTAATATGTAATTGCACTCCATTGTCTCCGGTTATCTGGGCTGGATGCGTATTTTTTAGCGGTAGTAGGGGGGGCGGAGCCGGTGGTTCGGCCAAGAGATAGTTGCCGGGCATCTCGGCTAATTTAGTTTCAGGGTGTTGGGCTCGCCGCCCGTTCCCGTCACGTTTTGGTTGCGGCTCGGGAGCAACATCATCCTCCTCCTCCGCTGCGTGATAGCTGGTAAGCTCCTGGGAAACGGTATCAGCCAAAATTTTAGGTTTGTTACTGTTTCGAGCATCCACCTTACCCCGCACCACAATTAAATTGCCCTCAACCAGCAATTCTTTAGAGACATTGTAGGTACGCGGGAAGATGATAACTTCGCATATTTTATGGATATCTTCAATTTCGACAAAGGCCATCGGAGCACCTTTTTTGGTTTGGTGATGACGTACAACATTTACCAAACCGGCTACCGTCACCTGCTGCTCGTGTCTCGTTTCGTCTAATTCGCCGAGCAAAGTTGTGTTAGCCGCCTTGATCGCCGGCAAATATTTTTGGATAGGATGCTCGGAAATATATGTCCCGATCATCTCTTTTTCCCAACTCAAAATCTCCTTTTTGGATATCGGTTCTTCGTCCGGCAAGGGATAGAGCACTGAGCCGGTTTGGGGCGCATCAAATGTTCCCAGATCAAACATGCTCATTTGACCTGCGTCAGCAGCCCTGTGCGTGGAACTGGAGAGATTGATCATGCGGTCGATGATGGCCAGCAGGTGGTACCGGGGAGCAAAGTCATCGAGAGCCCCAACTTTGATGAGACTTTCCAGCGCCCGGCGTCCAACCTGTCGCAGATCCACCCGGCTGCAGAAATCATCAATATCAACAAACGGACCCTCTTTGTCGCGAGCAGCCATAATCGCTTTAATTGGCCCTTCGCCTACATTCTTGGCTGCACTTAAGCTAAAAAGAATGGCCGGCCCCTGGCCAACCTGAACCTGGTCTATGATCACAAACTCATTGCTGCCATGATTTACGTTTGGTGGCCGCACCTCAATACCCATCGAGCGACACTCGCCTACAAGCAAGCCGACCTTTTCCGTATTTCCTTGCTCAACGCTCAGCAGGGCCGCCATGTATTCTACCGGAAAGTGAGCCTTGAGGTAGGCTGTCTGACAGGTCACCAGGGCATAATCGGCAGCGTGCGCCTTATTAAAGCCATAGCGCGCGAAAAATTCAATATCCCCATAAATAGCCTCGGCCACGGCTTTGTCAATACCATTGGCTACAGCTCCGGCGATGAATTTAGAGCGGTGTTCTTCAATTTTGGTCTTGATCTTCTTGCCCACAGCTTTGCGAATTTGGTCGGCCTCACCGGGAGCATACCCGGCCAATTGTGAGGCAATCTGAATGATTTGTTCCTGATATACAATAATGCCGTAGGTTTCGCTGAGAATCGATTCCAATTTAGGATGTTTGAACTCCACCGGCTCGGTACCGTGCATCCGGGCGATATAGGTGGGAATATATTCCATGGGGCCGGGCCGGAACAAAGAGATAGCCGCTACGATGTGCTCAAATTTTGTAGGTTTCATGTCCGTCAGCACGCGCCGCATGCCCGACCCTTCGACCTGGAACACCCCGGTTACATTACCACTAGCCAACAGCTCAAAGGCGGGTTCGGGAGGGGGAAAATGTGGCACGTCCTTGAAGGCCTCAAGATTGTCCATGGGCAGATTTTCCAAGTTGAATTCCAGCCCGTGTCGCTTTTTTATGAGTTTGGCGGCTTTGCGCATAACGGTTAACGTGGACAGGCCCAAAAAATCGACCTTGAGTAAGCCGATCGATTCGCAAATTGGAAACTCGAACTGGGTCACTGCCTCCGTAATCACCGACCCTTGGGCCCGCATAACGGGCACGTACTCCGTTAGTTCCTTATCGGTGATAATCACCGCCGCCGCGTGAACCGAGGAATGACGGGCCACGCCCTCCAATTGGCGGGCAAAATCGACCAACTCCCGCACGTGGTCAACGGTTTCATATTGATGGTTTAATTCCGTGGAGAAAAATTCGTGCACCGAGTCCAAAACGTTACTGATCGTCGCCGGCTTACCCGGGATGGCTGCAATTTGCTTGGCCAACGTATCCACCTCGGCCAGTGGAACGTCCAGCGCCCGGCCCACGTCGCGGATGGCAGCCCGAGCTTTCATGCGCCCGAACGACACAATTTGGGCCACCCGCTTCTCGCCGTAGCGCTGACGCGTATATTCGATCATCTGCTCACGCCGGTCGTCCGGATAATCGAGATCAAAATCGGGCATAGAGATCCGGCCCGGATTCAAAAACCGTTCAAAGATGAGGTTGTGGCGTAAGGGATCGATCAGGGTAATTCCGATTGCGTAAGCCACAATTGAACCGGCTCCCGAACCCCGGACGTTCCACCAAATATTCTGCTGGCGTGCGTACTGGCATAAATCCCAAACGATGAGATAGTAAACTGCGAAGCCCATCTTATTGATAATATTGAGTTCGTGATCTTTGCGGGCCAGCACTTCGGGCGAGTTAGCCTGCTCTCCGTACTTTTCTTTAAGCCCCTTATCGGTGAGATAACCCAAAAAAGCCGGATAATCTTTTTGTTCGGCGAAGTGGGCGGGCATAATTTCTGGCGGCTGCTCGGGTAGATCCGGTAGGTGGAAGCTGTCGTCTTCCAGATAAACTTCGCACATTTCGGCAATTTTGAGCGAGTTGGTAAA
>JBFGLD010000218.1:0-7792 GCA_041576335.1 Anaerolineae bacterium
ATGGGCGATAAGGATGAACTGTATGATATGGCCGAAGACCCCTGGGAGCTATCAAACGTAGTAGATGACCCGGCCCATCGAGACGTTGTTGCCGACCTACGGCTGCAGCTCTTGCAGTGGAGTATCATGACCGAGGACTTTCAGCCGGTACCGTTACCATGATTAAGGTTCGGATAACATCCAGCAGTCATATTTCACGGGAGGTAACCTGTGGACTACGTATTTAGCACGAAACACACCAAGCGCTACCGCTTTCCAACTCATACCAACGATTTGGTCATGGATCGCTCTGAAGCGCGCGCCAGCGAG
The DNA here is from genome assembly GCA_041576335.1 of Anaerolineae bacterium. Classification (GTDB taxonomy): domain Bacteria; phylum Chloroflexota; class Anaerolineae; order 4572-78; family J111; genus JANQQF01. Next base: position 310 of record JBFGLD010000218.1, read on the forward strand.
GTCTTTATTGTGGTGCTGGCTCCCGGCGAAGCACCGCCGTTGCACCGGCACGACGATACCGAGCAGATATTCTATATCCTGAGCGGTCGCGGCCAATTGGAAATTGGGCAGGGTGGTCAAACATTTGTCGTCAATCCCGGCGACGTGGTTCGAATTCCGCCCGAAACGCTGCACCGTATCCATTGCGTGGGCGAGAGTCAGCTCAGATACCTGGCCGTCGATTGTTTTATGGCCGGCCGGCCCGAGGCCGAACCAACCTGGGATGACCACGTCAAAGCGATCTGCCAACAGCAGGGCTGGGATTACGATGACGTGATTCGAAATAAGGAAAGCTGATTTACGGAGGGTTAAATAATGACAAATAAAATCTTAAATGATGAGCAAGTACAACAATTCAACCATGATGGTTTTATCATCGCTCGTTCCCTGTTTGATGCTGAGGAAATGGAGCTGCTGGTCAAAAAGAGTAAAGCCGATGCCGGTTTACAGGAAGACGCCTACGGCCGGTCGGACGCTCAGGGCAACACCATCAAGCTGGCCCTGTGGAACCATCCCGAAGATGACCTCTACGGCATGTTCTCTCGCTGCCGCCGTATCGTGGATCCTATGGAAAAATTATTGGGCGGCGAAGTATACCACTATCACAGCAAGATGATCCTCAAAGAACCCCATGTTGGCGGCGCATGGGAGTGGCACCAAGATTACGGCTACTGGTACAATAACGGCTGCCTATTTCCTTACATGGCCAGCTGCATGATTGCCGTCGATCGTGCTACCAGGGAAAACGGCTGCCTGCAGGTACTGAAGGGCTCTCACCATATGGGGCGAATTGAGCACGGCGCGGTCGGCGATCAAACCGGGGCCGATTTGGAGCGGGTCAATGCGGCGCTGGAGCGGCTGGAGTTGGTTTACTGCGAAATGGAGTCGGGCGATGCCGTCTTCTTTCACTGCAATCTGCTGCACGCTTCGGCCGCCAACAAGTCCAATTATCCTCGTTGGGCCCTGATTTGCTGCTACAACGCGGCCCGCAACGATCCGTACAAAGAAAGCAAGCATCCAGGCTATACGGCCCTGAAAAAAGTTGAGGACTCGCGGATTAAGACAGTCGGGCGCGCTGAATTAGCAGCGTTGAATCGCTAAGGGAGCAGGGAAAATTATGACGTCATTCAACCCCGAACCTTATCTGGAGAAACTAGAAGCGTTGATCGACATAGATCACGTACTGGCCGCGGAAGCGCGCCAGGAAGCAGCCTGGCGATTTGAGCCGGTCGACCGCCGGCCAACTATCATTACCGTGCGGGATGATTGGGGGCACCACCAGCACGGTTTTCCACCCGGCTGGCCGCGCATTCCTTACAGTGAAACGTTTCGCGACCCGGCTAAAATGCTTGTGTCAGAACTGACGCGAGTTTATGAAGGAGCCTTGCTCAAAGATGATCGTTCCTGCACTATCCGGGCTAATTACGGCCTGATTTTACTGGCCTCTATGGCCGGCTGTCCCTATTGGCAAGATCAGGAGAACATGCCGTGGGCCGAAGCCCTGGTCCAAGTGGACGATATGAGACGGGTTCTGGAGCAAGGATTGCCGGACATGAGTGCCGGCATTGCCGGCCGGGTTTGGGAAACCGAAGCTTACTACCGGCAGATGCTGGCAAACTATCCACATCTCAGCCGGACCGTCCGCATTGGCTGTCCCGATGCTCAGGGACCGTTCAACACGGCCGTCAACATTGCCGGGGTCAATGTCTACTATCTCGTTAAGGATGAGCCGGACCTGGTTCATCACCTGATGCGTTTTTCGACCGACCTGTATCTGGCTGTGATTCGTCACCACAAGCAGCTCATGGACGAGCCGATGGGGGTGGGCTACTCCTTCTCTTACAAAATTCGGGGCGGCGGCCGCATGTCGGATGATTCGGCGGTGATGATGTCGGGTACAATGTACGAGGAGTTCGTCAAGCCCTACAACGCCGAGGCCTGCCAGGCAACTGAAGGGGCATTACTGCACTTCTGCGGACGGGGCAACCAATTTTTTGAACACATGACCACGACCCCGGGGGTGACGGCTATCCAATTTGGAAACCCCGAAATGCAGGATTTTTTGGCCCGTTATGATATCGCCCGGCAGCACAAGGTGTGTCTGCTCTGGGATGGCGACCTCCCGGAGACGGTCGATCACATCACCACCGGCGTCATCCACAAGAAAATTGCCAACACTTGGGAGCAGGCTGAAGCGTGGGCCCAGGCCCTGGCTGCCTAAAACCCTTGACGTCATGAAAATTACGCAGGTTGAGACTTTTATCCTTCACGTGCCGGTCACGCGCAGCCGGATTGCGGACAGCACCCATCAGCTCACGCACTGGGGCGCGCCCGGCGTCATTATCCATACCGACGCCGGGATTTCCGGCTATGGTTATACCGGCACCCACGCCCATTTACCCACCGACCGGCTTATTACCGACTGCGTTGCCCACGCCTATGCTCCGCTGTTACTGGACGAAGACCCCTGCCAGGTGCGGCACTTGTGGCAAAAACTCTCCCATTTTCCGCCGGTGCAGTGGGTTGGACGCAGCGGCATTACCCACCTGGCTCTGAGCACGGTCGATATTGCCCTGTGGGATATAAAGGCCAAAGCCGCCGGCACACCGCTCTGGAAACTGCTGGGCGGTACCGGAACCAAAACAATTGAGGGCTACAATACTGACGGCGGCTGGCTCAATTGGTCGCTGGAGCAGGTCGTGGCCGACTGCCGCAAGTCGGTAGAGGTAGACGGCTATGGGGCGGTAAAAATCAAAGTAGGCAGCCCTGACCCTTACGACGATTTGCAGCGTCTCGAGGCTGTCCGGCAAGCAATCGGCCGGCGGACCAAGCTGATGGTTGATGCTAACGGCCGCTGGGATTTGACGACCGCCCTCAATCTGGGTCGCCGCTTCGTCGATTTTGACATCTACTGGTTTGAAGAACCGATCTGGTTTGATGATGTCGATGGTCACGCAGCCCTGGCTCGCAAACTGCAAACGCCCATCGCTTTGGGTGAGCAGCTATACACCCTTGACAGTTTTCGCAATTTCATTCAAACCGGCGCGGTGCACTTCGTCCAGCCCGATGCCGTGCGGCTGGCCGGCGTAACCGAATGGTGGCAGGTTGCTGACCTGGCCCTGGCCCACCGGCTGCCGGTTGTCCCCCACATCGGCGATATGATGCAGGTCCATGTGCACCTGGCCCTGGCCCACCCGGCCTGCCGTATGTTGGAGTATATTCCCTGGCTGCGAAACTGCTTTGAGGAACCCGCTACGGTCGTTGACGGCCATTTCGTAACGCCCCAGTTACCCGGTGCGGGCACGACCTTAACGCCGGCCGCCTTGCAGAAGCATAACGTGCTGTCACCTCAACTTGAAAAACGGTGACCGGCAATAAACGCGCCTGAAATGCAGGCAGTTTGGTTTATGAATGATGAATAATCCCATGCTAATCAACGTACGCTTTATCGACTTGCTGGCGATCTACCGGGCAGAGCTGTTGGAACGCGTCGTTCCCTTTTGGCTTGAGCATGCCATTGATTGGAAAAACGGCGGCATCTTGACTTGTATCTCGGACGAAGGTGTGATCCTTAGCGAAAACAAGTATATGTGGTCGCAGCTGCGGGCTATTTGGACTTTCTCAGCGCTGTATAATAAAATCGAGCCGAGAAAGGTGTGGCTCGACGCGGCCGAGCATATTTTCAATTTTGTTAAAAGGTGTGGCCGCGATGAGCAGGGCCACTGGGTTTTCTGCGTTGACAAGGCCGGTCATATTCTGCAGGGGGCTACGAGTATCTATGCTGACGGGTTCGCCATCTACGGTTTGACCGAACTGGCTAAAGCGAACGGCGACCCGGCAGCAATCGACCTGGCCCTCGAAACTTACCGGAAAGTGCAGCACCGGCTGGCCCGGCCCGGTTCTTACCGAACCGACCCCTATCCCCTGCCCGAAGGCGTAAAAGCCCACGGTATCTCGATGATTTTTTCGCATGTGTTTAACGAGTTGGGCCTTTACCTGAGCGACCCGGCGGTTATCGAGGCCAGTTTGCATCACGCCCGCGAGGTGCTCGACGTATATCTGCGCCCGGCGCAGAAGCTGCTGTACGAGTTCGTCCATCTGGATAACTCGCCGGTCGACTCGCCCCAGGGTCGATCGGTGGTGCCGGGGCACGCCATCGAGTCCATGTGGTTTATGATTCATATCTACCGGCATCTGGGTGACGCGGCTCGGATTCGCCAGGCGGTCGAGGCTATCCGGTGGCATATCGAACTGGGTTGGGATGATGAGTTTGGCGGTATTTTTCTGGCTCGCGATGCTGCCGGTTTGGCCCCTTGGTGGAAATTTGCCGAGGCCAAAATCTGGTGGCCCCATACGGAGTCGCTCTATGCTCTGCTGCTGGCCTACGAACATTCGCATGCAGCATGGTGCCTGGAGTGGTTTGAGAAAGTCCATAACTATGCGTTTAGCCACTACCCTGTATCCACCTTCGGCGAGTGGACCCAGAAGCTGGATCGACAAGGGCGCAAATTCAGCGACACGGTGGCACTGCCGGTTAAAGATCCATTTCATTTGCCGCGGGCCTTAATCTACTGCACCCAGGCTTTAGGTCGCCTGGCTGATACTTCGACCGATAGGATGGTTTGAACGGGTAACGGCTGCGATGAGTGAATGAGGCGGAGGAATATTTTGCCGAGCTATACTAACGCTAAACCGGCGAGGCCGCTGCCGCTGCGCCGTATCTTGCGGGTGTGGTGGCCCCTGGCCGGAAGCTGGCTGCTGATGACCGCGGAGCTGCCCCTCATCAGCGCTGTGATTGCTCGCTTGGCCCAGCCGGAAATTAACCTGGCCGCCTGGGGCGTGGTCTTTGCCTTGTCCATAATCATTCAGGCTCCCAGCACAATGCTCTTGGCCGCCTCAACGGCGCTGAGCAGAGATTGGGCCTCGTATCGCAAGCTGCGTCGAATTACCTTTGGGCTTGGTGTGGGCTTAACGGCACTTCATGCCGTCATAGCTTTCACCCCCCTTTATTTCGTGGTGATCGAGAGTTTGATGGGCGTGCCGGCCGAGATTGTCGAACCGGTTCGCCTGGGGTTGATGATTATGACCCCCTGGTCGTGGGGCACGGCCTACCGCCGCTTTCAGCAGGGGGTCTTGATTCGATTTGACCATGCTCAGGCCGTAATCTGGGGGTCGATCCTGCGGGTTAGCGTTGATGGGGTGGTTTTGGCAGCTGGCTACACGCTGGGAGGATGGCCCGGGGTCGTGGTAGGTACGAGCGCCATTACTGCCGGCGTGCTCAGCGAAGCGCTCTATGCCGGCTTGCGCGTGCGACCAGTCTTGAATAATGAACTCAAACAAGCTCCACCCGTCAAGCCGGTGCTGACCTTGCCCGCATTTGCCAATTTCTACGTCCCGCTGGCCATCACTATGCTGCTTACCCTGATCATACAGCCGCTGGTAAGCGCCGCCTTGAGCCGGATGCCCAGTGCTTTAGAGTCGTTGGCGGGTTGGCCGGGTGTAATTGGGGTTTTGTTTGTATGGCAGAGTGTGGGCATCGGTTACAACGAGGCCGTCATTGCCCTGCTGGATGAGCCGCATGCGGTGCGCGGTCTGCGCCATTTTACGACGGCATTGGTCGTCACGGTTTCCGTGCTGCTGCTGCTCATGCTGCTAACACCATTGGCAACGTTATGGTTTGCCCAGGTAGCGGCGCTGGCGCCGCCGCTCATTCCGCTGGCTACGCAGAGCTTGTGGCTGGGTTTATTGCTGCCGGGGTTACGGGTTTTGCAGAGCTGGTATCAAGGAACCATTACCTACAGCCGTCACACGCGGGGCATCATCGAAGCCGTGATCGTATTTTTGATAGCCAGCGGTCTGACCTTATGGGGCGGTGTACTCTGGGGCCAGGTAACCGGTATTTATGTCGGCATAGTCGGCTTCGTGGTTGGATTTTTTAGCCAAACTGTGTGGCTGTGGTATCGTAGCCGTCCCATTCTCCAGGCGGTGCAAAGCCGAGATATGGGCCAAACGGTGCTTGAAAGGGCGCTGTCAGCCAATTAAGAAGGATATTAGATCGAATGCCTGCTCCTAACTTGCTTTTTTTAATAACCGATCAACAGCGAGCCGATACGGTTGAATCCGGCACGCCCTGTTCGACCCCCAATATCGACACGTTAGCCGCAGCCGGCACTCGCTTTGCCCGCTGCTATGCCCCCAATCCCATCTGTTCCCCCACCCGGGCGAGCTTAATGACCGGGCTGTTACCCCACAGCCACGGCATGGTGGATACGACCCACGCGGTGGAGTCGTACCGGGCCGAACTAAAACCAGGGCTTCTATTTTGGAGCCAGGTATTACAGGCTGCAGGCTACCATACGGCTTACTTTGGCAAGTGGCATATCGAACGCACCAATCGGCTGGAGGCATTTGGTTTTGAGACTTACGATGTGGCCAAATACCAGCAAAAGTTAGGGCTGGTCGAGCAAACCGCGCCGTTACGACTCCGCGGCGTGGTTAAACACAAAGGCTATCGCGACTTCTTGCTGTACGGTGTAACCGAGGCCCCCGTTGAAAATACCCCTGAATACGGCCTCTACTCCGACGGGATTCAATTCCTGGAGCGGGCGGCCCGTGAGCCTGACCGGCCCTGGGCCCTTTTCATCAGTACCGAAGCGCCGCACGACCCCTACGTGGTGCCCGAGACCTACTACCGGCGCTACGACCCGGCCGGCATCCCGCGCCCGCCAAGTTTCGACGATGACCTGGCTGACCGGCCTGCAATTTATCGGCGGATGCAGGGCGTTTGGCGCGACTTAAGCTGGTCCCAATTTGCCGAGGCCATAGCCTGCTACTACGCCTTCTGCTCGCTCATCGACGACCAAGTTGGCCGCATTGTGGCCGCCTTGCGGCGTTTGGAACTTGAGGCAAATACGCTCATTGTGTTTACCTCGGACCACGGCGATTATATGGGCGCCCATCGCCTGATGCTCAAGGGTATTCCTGCATTTGACGACGTCTATCGTATTCCATTGGTAATGAAGGGGCCGGGTATTCCAGCCGGGCGGCAGATTAACCAAATTGTCACTTTGCTTGATCTGGCCCCCACGTTGGTTGCGCTTACAACCGGTCGTGAGTTCGCTGGACACGGTCGTTCGCTGATACCGCTCTGGCAATCGAAGCGACCTGACTGGCCCTCTGAAGCTTTAGCCGAATGTCACGGCCAGCGCTTTTATTACACCCAGCGCATTATCTGGCGGGACAATTATAAGTATATCTTTAACGGATTCGATGAGGATGAACTCTATGACCTGACTGCCGACCCGTTCGAAATGCGCAACCTGGCTCAAGACCCGGCTTTTCGGGCTATCCTCGAAACTATGGCCAGCCGCATGTGGGAAATCATGCGCGAAACGGGTGATCGCAATATGTACGAGGCCCAATACGGCATGTTCCGTTTTGCGCC
>JBFGLD010000219.1:0-7779 GCA_041576335.1 Anaerolineae bacterium
CGCTTTTGGGCTGGCCCAGAGTACCGGGATGAGCCGGGAAGACGCTCGAAAGTTTATTGACACCTACTTTCAAAAATATCCGGGCATTAAGCTCTACATCGACCATACCAAAAAGATGGCCGCTAAACAGGGTTACGTCGCTACCCTCTTAGGCCGCCGCCGCGACTTCTCGAATCTGGCTAACCTAAGCGGCCCGCAACGTGCCGCGGCTGAGCGCGAAGCGATCAATATGCCAATCCAGGGAACTGCAGCCGACATCATGAAGCAAGCGATGATCGACCTCCACGCCAAACTCAGGGAACAGACTCTTCAAACGCGTCTGCTGCTGCAAGTACACGACGAATTGGTGCTGGAAGCGCCGGAGGCAGAGGTGGATCAAGCAATCGAGCTAACCCGCGAGGTGATGGCCGGGGCGTACAAGCTGCGGGTGCCGCTTAAGGTTGAAGTGGAGCGGGGCCAGAATTGGCTAGAGATGGAGAGGATTGGGTAAACCGCGTCTTGTTGATATGGGTAGGACGCTGATTCCCATCAGCCCGAGCCTCAAAAGCCTGTTCTTAGCCGTAATCATGCGGATTTGACTTTTTTTTTGAACGTAGTTCTCTCAGTGCCTCTGCGACAGGCTCAGTACGGAAACCAATAATCCTTCACCTCATCGCTGAAATCCCAGTGAACGTGCTTCGTTTCCAGAAAGCTTTCCAGGCCTTCTTCACCCAGTTCGCGGGCGTTGCCGCTCATCTTCATGCCGCCAAAGGGACCGGCGTAATTATCGGTCAAGGGATCGTTGATCCAGATGGTGCCGGCCTGAACCTCTTCAAAAAAGCGTTTGGCCAATCGCGCATCATTGGTGCGCAGCACCGCCCCCAGGCCATAATCGCCGTCGTTAGCCAAGTCGATCGCTTCGTCAAAAGTGCGATAGGTCATAATGGGAATAGTTGGGCCAAAGGTCTCCTCACGCATACACTTCATGGCGTGATTAACGTCAACCAGCACCGTCGGCTCGTAGAACCAGCCTCGTTCAAAGCCCTGGGGCACCTTGCCCCCACTGAGAACTTTAGCCCCCTTCGCCACGGCATCGGCCACGTGATCGGCCACCTTATGGCGATATGCAGGTGCGGCCATTGGACCCATATCAGTGGTACGCTCGAGGCCAGGTCCCAACCGGAGGCCCCGGACGAAGTCAACCATTGCGCCGGCAAAGGCCTCGCCCATTGCTTGTGGCACATAAACTCGTTCAGTGGATGTACAGACCTGCCCAGCGTTGATGAGAGCCGCATAAGCTACGGCCTCGACCGCGGTTTCAAGGTCGGCGTCCGGGGCGATAACAAACGGGTCCTTCCCACCCAGCTCCAAATGAAGCCGTTTGATGCGCTTGGCCGCCAGACCGGCAATGCGCTGTCCAATGGCTGTTGATCCGGTAAAGGCGATGACAGGCACATCGGGGTGCTCTGCCAAAACATCCCCGACCCGATCTCCCCGTCCGGTCAGGACATTGACTACCCCGGCCGGGAAATGATCAAAGACGATTTCGGCCAGGTGCAAAGTGGTCAGGGGTGTATGGTCGGACGGTTTAATTATGACCGTATTTCCGGCAGCTATGGCAGGCGCCACCTTCCAAATCATTAGCAGCAAAGGATAATTAAACGGCACAATACAGGCTGTTACGCCGTACGGCTCTTTAAGGACAAAATTAAACTGGGAGCGCTCCCCCGGGGGAATCAAGCGGCCGCGATAGTTGCGGGCCAGTTCGGCATAATAATCCATCGTGCCGATAGTCCATTCAACTTCCTCCTCATTTTCGGCAATGGCCTTACCCTGCTCCAGGGTGAGCAATTCGACAACCTCATCAAAGTGAACGCGCAGCTTGCGGGCAGCTTCGTGCAGCAGTTCACATCGCTCGAGAGCGCTGACCCAACGCCACGTTTTGAAAGCTTTTTTGGCCGCGTCGACAGCTTTGACAGCATCCTCAGCCGTGCCGTTAGGCACGGTCTCGAGTAATTCCTCCGTAGCCGGATTGAAGACCTTAATCGTTTCACCATCACTGCTGGTGACCCCTTGCCCGTTAATGTACATCGGTTTCATTAGCTAGTGCTCTCCTTTGACTGAAAAGGGATGGACGGTTATAACCTCAACTGGTCGGCCACCCAGGCCAAATCCAACTGCTCTAATTTTTGGCGAGTAGGAGCACCTGTTTCCACATCCCATGCGTTCTGGCGGAAATATTCATCCAGGGCTGTTTCAAATTGCTCCCGATCGACCAAAATTCCCTCACTTCTGCCGCCCTTTAGCGCCTTTTTGAACATTTTTTCGGGAAGTTTGTCCTGCGTACGGTCAATGCCTTCGCGGGCATTAAAGGCCCGCAGCATGTTTAAGCGGCGCTCGCCTACCTCCAATAACTCCTCGAGCGAGATGTCCCAGCCCGTGACAAATTCAACCATATCGCGCAGCTCTTGAGGCCCATACAATTGCCAGGCCGGGCCGTAGACAAATTGGCAAACATTTACGCTGTCTAAGGCGCTATAAAGATATTGAGTCAATCGGGCAAAGCGAACCTTTTCCGGTCCCAAAGAGCGTCTGGGTTGAACCTCGGTTAATCCCAGTAAACCGAGCCGGTCGGCGTGATTGATCCGCTTCCCTTCGTACTCAGGGTCGTGTTCGCTGCTCTGATGATCCGCGCCAAACGGGTTAACCGCGTAGATCAGGGCTAAACTTCGCTTCATGTGGGGCATATGTGCCGGGGCTTCCTGTTTGTGGCTGGTGATCAGGTATTCTTCCGTCCCCCGCCCAATTTGCTCAGCCGCCGCAGCGGAACCCATCGCCAGGATTTTGCCAAAGCCCTCTTGTTTGGCAATCATGCCGGTGACTTTGACCATCGCCTCGGCGTTGCCAAATTTAAGCTCCAGGCCGCCGGTTTCTTGGGTGGTTATGCTGCCATGCTCAAAGCACTCCATGGCCCAAGCAATGGTCGCACCACAAGAGATGGTATCCATACCGTACTTGTTACAGATTTCGTTAGCCTTGGCAATCGCGGCCAGGTCGTCAATACCGCAGTAATTGCCGAAGGTCGACGTTGTTTCGTACTCGGGTCCTCCGTAGTGGGGATCAACCTGGTAGGGACCGGCAGTAATTTCAACCACTCGCTTGCAGCGAATGGTGCAGCTGTAACAGGTATCCCGCCCGCGTAGGTTTTGCTTATCCTCTGCCGCACCCTTTAGGATAGTGTCATACATTGTGGTCCCATCAATTTTTTCCCAACCGTCAAAAACCCCGCTATTGAAGTTAAAGCTAGGCAATCCGCCTACCGATTGTTGAGCTCCGGTTGTTTCAGCTGTGCCATATTTACCCAACCCGGCCACGCCCGAGTCCGGCATAATTTTGGCACCGTAACGAGCTAGATCGACGATAGCTTGTTTGTTGGCCATGGTGTAATGCTTTTTGCCTTGTTTGCCACGCACTACTACGGCCTTTAGATTTTTGCTGCCCATTACTGCGCCCATACCGGTCCGACCATTGGCCCGATTACTCATATTCATGATTGACGCAAAGCGCACGCCGTTCTCACCCGCCGGACCAATTTGGGCTATCTCAATGCGATTATCGCCTAATTCTTCTTTAAGGATATGTTCAACCTCACCGGTAATTTTGCCCCACAGGTGTCCGGCATCACGCATTTCAAATTGTCCGTCGTGTACCCACAAGTAGACCGGTTTGGGAGATTTGCCCTTGATGATGAATGCGTCAAAGCCGGCAAATTTCATCTCTGCCGGAAAGAACCCACCACATTGGGCATCGCCGATACAACCGGTTAGGGGGCTCTTCGCCGTTGCCGTCATTCGACTCTGTCCGGAAATCGGGGCACCCGTAGTTACTCCAACTGATAAGGCCAAAATATTTTCCGGGGCAAGCGGATCGACCCCGGACGGCATTTCCTTGAGCAAATAGTAAAGATTCAGGGCGCTGCCGCCTAAGTATTTTCGATAAAAGCTCTCCGGTGGCGTCTCAACCTCTAACGCTCCCGCGGTTAGGTTGACGTGTAAAATCTGTCCGTTATATCCGAATGGCATGGCGATCTCCTCGCATAAAATTGTAGAACGAGTTTATAACCCCGTTTTACCCTAGTTTCATCTCTCGTTGCTGTCCGGCAGGGTCTGTCGGACTCCTTTATAAATATTCCGGTAGAGCTAATCCCGCCTCATCCTCCCGAAATCGGGCGAAAGAGCTGTAGTTCATCACCATCTTTTAGCACCCGGTCAGGCTCGACCTGCACCCCGTTGACCGATCCGTTGACGATCCGGTTTATTTTGAGAGATTTTAAGACATCCTCAACCGTCGCCCCGTCGGGCAAAGATAGGGTCGTCTTGCCTTTGGCTGTTCGAGGTAAATAATCGCGCAGAATTCCGTGCAGAGTTAAGTGTACATTCATATTTAATCCTGACAAGACGGGAAATAGGCGAGCAATGAGGCGTTTATTTTAGCCGATCTGATAACAAATGTAAATAATCAAGCCGTACAAATTATTCATTCAGCCGGGCCGCGTAGTTGACTTAACAGGGGCAGCACTGTTTTCTTTTCGCGCGGAAGACGTGTTGGTGACCAACCCACGAACTAACCAGCTTAAACCGCGCTCATGTGAAAGATCGGTGAGTACGTTGAGCAGGGCGATCAACAGCGACAGGCCGACGAAGAGTAATAGAGCCTTGGGCATTAGCCCCTGGTTAGCCAGCGGATCGACGCCGAGAAGCGACATCAACAGTCCCAATCCAAAGAATAAAATCAGATAAACCGTGAGTGCCCGGCCCACAATTGTTCGAATACGAAGTCGCTGCTCCGACAGCAATATCTCGTCATCATCTTCTATGTCTAACCAGGGTCCAATGCTATCGGAACTGGTTGCCCTATGGTAAGCTGTTGGGTTGGACGGTAACTGCTTGTCTGTGTTCATAATTCAGAGTACAATTTCTTCACAATGAGCGACAAAAATTCTCCCCGCAAAATATTATCGCTTGCAGCTAATCCGCGCGGGCAGCCAAATCTGGCGAAAGTGCGCGTGACCGGTGATTTTCAGCAGGCCCATCGTCGCGCTTTTATTCAAGACGCGCTTGCGCTGATTCGTTATGAACCGGTCGATCTATTACCGTTTGAAGCCGTACGCGAAAAGCTGCGTCTGGGGCATAAATCATATCTGGGCCGGCGGGAGGCACCCTTAGCACAAATTGTTGGGAGTGTTGGCCGTTACGAAGATTTTACCCGAACTTTTATGCCACGCAAAGTAAGCACCCGCCCTCGCTGGGAAACCGTAGACAGCTTGGTTGACCGCGGCGGTTGGCTACCGATTGAACTTTACAAGGTCAGCGAAATTTATTTTGTGCGCGACGGCAACCACCGCGTTTCGGTAGCCCGGCAATTGGGTATGGATACCATTGAAGCCGAAGTATGGGAGTATCCCTCGCGTGTTCCCCTGGAGCCGGATGATGACCTGGGCGATTTGATTCTGCGGCACGAGTATCTGGAATTTTTGGAGGACACTGAACTCGACCGCTTGCGGCCCGACCAGTGGATTATTTTAACCCAACCGGGCGGCTATTGGGAACTGGAAGAATCGATCGCGATTCATCGCCATTGGAAAAACTTGGACCGGCAGAAAGCGCACAAAGCGGAACTGTCGTGGCTTGAAGCTGTAATCGAGTGGTATGATAACATTTACTTGGCACTGGCCCAAAAAATTCAGGGAGCGAATATTCTGGCCTTTTTTCCCGGTCGAACTGAAGCCGATTTAGTGGTATTTGTGCTGCGCCACTGGGAGAAGCTCGAGCGCGACTACGGCGGCGAGGAGATTCATCCCGACAAGGCGGTCGAGGATTTTGTCGAGCGTACGCTCTCAAACCCTTTCCGCCGCGTACTCGCCTGGATTGAGCGAAAGATTATAGGTAAACCGGTAGATGAATAAGGGCTGGCGAAACGGGAGATTGGAAAATAAAAAGTAGGTTCCTTAATCGGCCAATCCTCGATCCTCCGATCTCCCGTCCGCCCCTTCACCTAATTACTCTTGACCTCCGTCCACATTCGGTCGTACACAAAAATCGTCTCGCCTAACTGATTGGCCCATTCAAGCTTGTCTATCACCTCTTGAGGCGGATAGATACTTGAATCGGAATTAATTTCATCCAGGATGAATTCCTTTGCGGCTACGTTCGGGCTGGCATAGTAGGTATAATTGGTAATCGCGGCCCCGTTTTGAGCATCAAGTAGATAATTCATAAAGTGCTCCGCGGTGGCTTTCTTATCACTGGTTGCCGTGAGGCAGATGTTATCCTGCCACACAAAAGCACCCTCTTTAGGAATGATATAACCCCACTCGCTCTCTTCCGTTTCCTCGTCATAGGTTTCCCAGAAAGCCTTGGCTGCATCACCACTCCAGGCATGGGAGATAGCCACCTCACCTGGAATGAGCAGGCTGTCATCGTAATCTTCGCTGTTAAAGGTTTTGATATAGGGTTTAGCCTGTAGAAGCACATTTTTTGCCTCTTCAAGGTGGGCTTCATCTTGGTCGTTGATGGAATAGCCCAGGTACAACAAGGCCGCCCCGATTAGCTCTCGCTGGTCATTAAGCACGTTGATGCCGCCGGCCTCGGCCCACATTTCGGCCTGTTCCGGATCAAAGATGGCGGCCCAGCTATCAGGGGGATTGTCACCGGCCACATCAGTGCGATAGGCAAGCCCGGTTGTTCCCCATTGATACGGGACGCAGTGTTTATTCCCCGGATCGTATGGTGCATCAAGAAAAAACGGATCCATATTTTTGAGGTTGGGAACATTGTTGAGATCGATCTCGGCCAGCATGCCTAACTCAATCATCTGGGCTACCATGTAATCAGACGGGAAAATGACATCGTATCCCGTGGCCCCGGCTTGGAGCTTTGCCAGCAAATCTTCGTTGCTGGCAAAGGTATCATAGACTATTTTGACCCCGTACTCCTCTTCATATTTGGTCAGCAGCTCTTCATCTATGTAATCGGCCCAGTTGTAGACGCTTAACTCTTTGGCCAGGCCGGCCTCGGCGCTGCCGCTTTCGCCCGCAGTTGCCGCTTCAGCGGACGTTGCCGGCTCTTGCTCTGCGGTATCTGCCCCGCCACTGCTTGCTTGAGGGGCTGCCGCCCCACCACATGCGCTCAAAATAAGCGCCAATACAAAAATAGCTGTGAACAACCAACGATACCTACACATTTGTTTCTCCTCCTAAACCAAGATAGTAAATTTAATGAAAACTGTTTCGATTATGATCTTACTTTTTACAAACCTCGCCAGTAAACTTGATGTCCGAACCTAATTTCAGGACACGAGCCGGCGCCTCCAACGAGTGGTGCAATAACTGTGTGGCCCAACTTAATGTCTCCGCTGCAAAAATTGAGACAATAACACCAGCCCAATTGAAAAGATCATCAGCAGCGTGGCGAGGGCATTGAGGTCGGGAGTCACGCCGAATTTAACCTTCGAGTATACAAGCAGGGGCAGAGTCGTTGAGCCGGGACCGGACACAAAGAAAGTGATCACAAAATCATCCATCGAAAGCGTGAAGGCCAACAAGGCCCCGCTAATAACACCGGGCATTAACAAAGGCAAAGTAACATGGCGAAATGTTTGCCACTCATTCGCCCCCAAGTCCCGTGCCGCCTGCTCAAGATTTGGATCCATATCGATCAAGCGCGCTCGAACCACAGTCGCGACAAAGGAAATATTAAAGGCCACGTGGGCAATAATGATGGTTGGCAAGCCCAGACCCCA
>JBFGLD010000220.1:0-7758 GCA_041576335.1 Anaerolineae bacterium
CGGATTGCCGTGATGTACGAAGGTCGAATAGTTGATATTCTGCCGGCAGACCGCGTTTCCAAGGAGCAGTTGGGGCTTTTAATGGCCGGCTCTCGACCGGCTGACTTACCGGCCGATGGCCAGGGTGAAGAAGTGGCTGAAATGGACGTTGGCGTGGATGTGGTAATGTAGCATGTGGAGGTTTTGTGACTCACTCCCCCAAATCTCGAACCGTCCTGTTCGACCACGATGGTGGAGTCGACGATCTGCTGTCGCTAATGATGCTGCTGGCGATGTCTCACATCGAGCTTGCCGGCATTGTAGTTACCCCGGCGGACTGCTTCCTACGACCTGCCGTGTCGGCTTCTCTTAAGATATTACGCTTTTTTGACCGCTTGCATATAGAACTAAGTGAAGGTACCCTGCACGGCGTGAATTCATTTCCGCGAGCCTGGCGTGCCCACGCCTACGCCATTGACGCTTTGCCGATCCTTAATGAAATCAAGACTACTGAAACCGATCGGCTGTCGGTAGATTATGATGCCCAACCCGATCGGTTGACTGGCCGCTTGAAATCTCCCTCAGAACTTGGGGGTTTAGAGAAGCAGATACAACCTGCCCCGGGCGAGGACTTCGAAGCCCTAAAGCAACGCCTTCAGCATCGGTTGATAACAGCGCTTGATCCGGCTATGCATGGCTCTCGTGTGGACGACATTCAGCGAACTCTACGGTCTTTATTTGAACGAGTACTTGCTCAAGAGAATATCATACTTAGCCGGACCGAGCGGGAGCGCCTTTTCAAAACTTTGACGACCGATGTGTTGGCTAACCTGGGGGGCGTACTGCCGGCACCCGTAGCCGAGCCTGGACACGAATTTTTAGCCCGTAAACTCCGCGAGGCAAGCCATCCACTTACTATTCTCATAACCGGTCCGGTTTCTAATTTGGCGGTGGCCCTGGAATCCGAGCCTGAGTTGGCTTCGAACATCGAGGAGGTGGTTTGGATGGGCGGGGCCTTAGGGGTACCGGGAAATGTGCGTGACTACGAGCACGACGGCAGCGCGGAATGGAATGCCTACTGGGATCCACCGGCCACGCACAGTTTATGGCAATCTGAAGCACCGATCACCCTATTTTCTTTGGACACTACCAATCACGTTCGAGTTAAAATGGACTTTCTTTTCCGGTTGGCCCAGCAGCGGCGGTATCTCGTGTCTGACCTGGCCGGGCAGTGTTGGGCCCTAACGGTTGGCACAATCTCCAGCGATGATTATACCTATTTCATGTGGGATACGCTGACGACCGGATACCTGGGCGCGCCGCAGCATATCACCTTTCGGCAGGCTCGCACCCAGGTTATGTCGCAGGGGCCGAGCGCCGGCCGCATCAAAGAGGTAACTACGGGTGGTAAACTGGTTCGCGTTGCAGAAACCGTAGATATTGCAGGTTTTCAAGCTTACTTATTGGGACTCTTCCGGCGCTGAAGGTTCTAATCATTTGACTGTGCAGCCGAAAGAAATCTGAAATTATTACGTCCTATTGCCACATACCAGGTAGGTGGGACGTGAGCCTGCGGCGACGGTGTTCAAAGACTTTCCGAGAAAGCTGGATAAATTAAAGGAGGTTGGCGGAATATGGAAGCAAGTCCGAAAGCAACCCCATCTCTGCCTGGCGATGAAGGCCCTCAACGTACTCTTTCCATTTTGAGAAATATCCTTGATACGCTTTTGGTGCCAATTTTGGCCGTATTTACGGCCTTGGTTATCGGAGGCTTTATCATTATGGTCACAGATGCCGCAGTATATTTGGCTTTTTCAGATGGAGGTATCGGGGCGGGATTGAGAGAAGCTTGGAGAAGTGTGTTTGTCGCCTACCGGGCGCTGTTCTCCGGTTCATTGGGGGATGCGAACGCGATCAGCGAGAGTTTGGTCGCTTCGACGCCCTATATTTTCGCCGGATTGGCCGTCGCCATCGGCTTCCGCGGAGGCCTGTTTAATATCGGGGGTGAGGGCCAGCTGCTGGTGGCGGCCGGAGCCTCGGTCATCGTAGGGTACAGCTTCCAGCTTCCGGCTATAATTCACTTGCCCCTGGCCTTACTGGCCGGCGTTGTCGCCGGCGGTATATATGGGGCCATTCCCGGGTATCTGAAAGCCAAAACCGGGGCCCATGAGGTCATTAACACCATCATGATGAACTTTATCGCCTTTCGCTTTTTCGACTGGGCCTTTACCGGCCCGCTGCGCCGGCCCGGTGGAGATGCGCCGGTCACCGCCGAAATTTTTCCGACGGCCTATTTGCCGCGACTGTTTGATGGTTATCGGTTTCATTGGGGGTTCTTTCTGGCTTTGGCCGTGGCTTTTGGGATTTGGTGGCTGCTGTTCAAAACCACACTGGGCTTTGAAATTCGAACAACCGGAGCCAATCCGAGCGCCGCCCGTTACGGCGGCATCAAAATTACTCGAATTACCGTGTTAACCATGGCCATTAGCGGGGCATTGGCCGGCCTGGCCGGATCGAATGAAGTGTTAGGTCTAAACCACTTTTTGGCCAGTGGTTTTTCGGCCGGCTACGGCTTTGATGCCATTGCTCTGGCGCTTTTAGGTAAAAGCCACCCCCTGGGCGTGGTTTTAGCCTCTCTATTGTTCGGAACGCTGCGGAACGGCGCCACCCGGATGCAGTCAATTGCCAGTATTCCGATTGACATTATCTCGATTGTCCAGGCGCTGGTCATCGTTTTTATTGCCGCACCGGCCATTGTCCGCTGGATTTACCGGGTCAGAATTAAGACGGATGAGCTGGACAGCACAACCTTTACGCGTGGTTGGGGCGCGTAGAACGAGGAGACATATATGAGCACAGCTACATTATCGCCGACCATAGCTTCGGCCATCAAAGAAAAACGTAGCGTTGGCAAAGGTATCTTTTTCCTGGTTGTTGCCGTCGGTATTGCCGGCTTGTTTGCCGTAAATACTACACCTGATATGACGACCACCTTTGGCCTTAACCCCGGCGCGCGCACGAATGCCCCCCGCTTGGAAGATTGGATATTACCGACACAATCCACGCTGTGGTTTTTGGCGGTGGTCGTGGCTTTTATCGGGGGTTGGCAATTAGCCCGCGGCTTTATGCGAGTCAACCTGGCTCTGTTGGTCGTCGCCCTGATTTTCGTTTTCGCCTTTTTAACCTGGGCCGCGCGAGGCACGTCAATGAATTTGCTGGGCATGATATCAGCCTCGCTGCTGCGAGCGGCGCCGATTGCCTTCGGGGCCATGAGCGGCATCATGTGCGAACGGGCCGGCGTGATCAATATTGCCATCGAGGGCATGATGTTGACCGGGGCAATGGTGGCCGTGGTCGTATCCAGTATCTTCCGCAATTATGATGCGGTCCATCCCGTAACCGGGGATCTGTTATATCCGGTTTGGCTGTCTAGTATTGGGCGGGCCCTGGATCAGGTCAATATATCCGATGCGGTGCCCTGGTATTTGTTGTTAGGTTTGTTGGGAGCAATCATCGTCGGCGGCTTGTTGGGGCTGGTCCACGCCTGGTTGTCGGTCACTTTCAAGGTGGATCAAATAGTGAGTGGGACGGGCATCAACATCTTTGCCGTGGGCATAACCAGCTTTTTGAGCCAGCGTTTTTTACAGCCAATTCAGGCCCTGAACAGTGGGGGTACATTCAAAATCCTACCTGTTCCAGGGGCATCGAGCATCCCGATCATCGGGCCGCTGCTGTTTGAGAACCGGTTCATTATTTACGTATTGTTCATCCTCGTTATCGTAGTTCACATTATGCTGTTCTACACCCGTTGGGGACTGCGCACCATCGCCGTCGGAGAGCACCCCAAAGCGGCCGACACCTTGGGGATCAATGTATACTGGATGCGATATATCAACGTAACTATCGGCGGCATGATCGCCGGCCTGGGCGGGGCCTACTTCACCATCGGCTCCGTAGGGCGCTTTGACGAAGTGTTGACTGCCGGCAAGGGATTCATCGGCCTGGCCGCCATGATTTTCGGCAAGTGGACCCCGCTGGGCGGGTTTGGGGCCTCCATGATTTTTGGCTTCGCCGATGCCCTCCAGGTGAAATTACAGGGTCTGGGTATCGATCAGGTACCCATCCCCAGCGAGTTTCTGCTGATGGCCCCGTATATCGTAACCATGGTCGTTTTGGCCGGGGTTATTGGCCGGGCCATCCCCCCGGCTGCCGATGGCAAGCCATATGAGAAGGATTGAGGTTCGGCCTGCCATTTTGGAGCACGTCCGGGCTCGATCGGGCCGGTATTAGTTGTGCGTATCGGGCTCTGGATTAGGCAGAACCCACACCCTTGCCGGGAATCGAGCCACCCGGTTCTGGCCAATTAATTGTCAGGCCGCCGAAAAATCTCAGATTCTAACGAGCGCCAGCGCTTTCCAGGATGGCAACAACCTGCTCAAAACCTCGCTGGCGAGCATGGGTTAGGGGCGTTACCCCGCTGCCGTTGGCCAGATTCACATCGGCGCCGGCCTCCGCCAGCAGCCGCACCACC
The DNA here is from genome assembly GCA_041576335.1 of Anaerolineae bacterium. Taxonomy (GTDB): domain Bacteria; phylum Chloroflexota; class Anaerolineae; order 4572-78; family J111; genus JANQQF01. The sequence continues at coordinate 4,511 of JBFGLD010000220.1, forward strand.
CCGGCGTGGCTCGGCCCGCCGTCGCCCAAAATGATGGCTTCCAGCAGCGCGGTCCAGCCCCGCCGGTTGACCTGATCAATGTCGATATCAGTTTTCAGCAATTCCTCGATGATTTCGACATGCTGAAGCCGGAAGAATTCAATCGGATTGAGCATCAGTTCTTGATATATCGCTCGAGAGCCAAGCCGCCTAAAGGTGAATACGGTTGGGTGGACAAAATCTGCCTATATCTGCAAAAATTTTGTAAGGTGAGGAACAATCACGATGGACAATAAAGTTGTTTTGATTACTGCCGGCGGTAGCGGTATGGGTGCCGCAATCGCTCGCAATCTAGCCGGTAAGAAATATAACATTGCCATACTCTCTTCATCCGGCAAAGGCGAGGCATTAGCAACGGCATTGGGCGGTGTTGGCATTACGGGCTCAAATCGTAATGTGCTAGATTTGGAGCGATTAGTTAAGTGTGCGATGGATACCTATGGGCGCATCGATTATGCTGTAAATAGCGCTGGGCACGGTCCGAAAGGAAAAATTCTTCAAATAAGCGACGAAGAGTGGCAATTGGGGCTGGAAGTATACTTTCTTAATGTCGTGCGCATTAGCCGCCTGGTCACCCCGATTTTTGAAGAAAATGGTGGCGGCGCAATTGTAAATATTTCGACATATGCAACCTTTGAACCAGACCCGAATTTTCCGACATCCGGTGTGTTTCGGTCCGGTTTGGCGGCATTCACAAAACTCTACGCCGATGAATACGCCTCAAAGAATATTCGGATGAATAATATTCTGCCTGGGTTTATCGATAGTCTGCCGGAGAAGAAGGAATTTCGTGATCGGATTCCAATGGGGCGTTATGGAACAGTTAATGAGATAGCCGAGACAGCCGCCTTTCTATTATCAGATGGGGCGCAATATATTACGGGTCAAAACATTCGAGTGGATGGCGGGATTACCCGCTCAGTTTGATGAGCGAAACCTGACGGCGCGCCGTCGTGAACTTCAAGTTAGCGGCCAGGCACGTGGCGCCTGGTCCATGCCACCGTAGTCGCGTAACGGCGCGCGCGAGATAGTGCAGGATTGGCAGCCAGGAGGGCCTAGTCTGCGCTGTCTCCTTTGGTGGTGGGACGGCGGCGAGCAAATTCTGCATCAATACCAACTAATCATGTTTTTCGGCCCGGCTAATTCGGTCTACCGTAGATGGGTGCGTATAGAAGATAAACTTCTCCCAGCGAGGTGGGTTTACCAGCGACAGGTTTTGTTCGGCGAGCTGGGTAAACAGGCTGATGAAAACATCCGGTTTTTGGGTAACAGCCAGAGCAAATTCGTCGGCTTGAGTCTCGGCATACCGCGAGATGCCGTTTTGAATAGGCAGCGATAAAATCGAGGCGATGGCAATGATGGCCATAACGTAGGGTAGACCGGCCACATCTGCGGGACCGCGGAGAGTGAGGGCTGACCAGGTCCGGCTCAGCAGCCATCGCAGACCCAACAGCCCCAGCCAGCCGGCAGCTCCCAGGCCTAACACGCTCCAAAGTACGTGCCGGTGAAACCAATGCCCCAACTCGTGAGCTAAGACGACCTCGACCTCGTCGGCGGTGTAACCCTGCAGCAGCGTGTCGTACACAACCATGCGCTGAGCCCCACCAAAACCGGCTACGTAGGCGTTGACCTGGGTGGTTTTCGTGCTGGCATCGATGACCTCAATGTCGGATACCGGCATGCCTGCCCGCTCGGCTAAGACCATGATACGCTCACTCAAATTGGGATCATCCAGGGATTTTACCTCAAAAAACAGCGGCGTGATCAGGATCGGACTCAGCAGCGTAAAGACGACGATAAATAAGAACAGTAGGGCCCCGCCCGGAACCGGCCATCGCCGCGGAAATAATCGGATCAGGGCGTAGAAGCCGGTCCACATCAAACCATCCGTCGTCAGAATAACCAGCACGCTTTTGAACCAGTCATTCAGCCAGCCGGACACAGTTTGAGTGGACAGGCCGAATTGATGAGCCAGGACAAAACTGCGATAAAAATTAAAGGGGAGATAAAGTAAAAAAAGCCCAAGTTGAAACACGACGATAAAGAGCACGATCACCCACAAATCGTAGCCAGGTAGACGCTGCCGCCAGGTTAGAGGGAGAAAACCTGTCATCCGACCCAGCGGGCCGGTTATCTGTCGCCCCCACGCTGCCGCCCGAGAAGATGACAGGGCCGTCACTTGTGCCTCTGTCCAACGGCGCAGTGCAGCTGCGCCGCCGCTTAGCTGGAAAGAGAGCAAAAGCAGTGGATACATGAGCATCCGTTGAATACGTATTGGCAGCAGCAGACTGTGCCGGGCGCCGGCTTTAGGGCTGTTAAGCAGCGAACCGTCGGCCTGCCGGACCACATCTGCCGACAGATTGGCTGCCGTCTGCCCAATACCGGTTGACCAGTAGGCTAGTGGACTGAGCAGGATGACGGCGATAAGCGCCAAAAAAAGCAACCGGTAGAGCGCTCGGTGCGAGATTTGCACCTGTTTCACATAAAACTTAACGAACACGCTGGATTATTTTAGCTGCATAGTCAGGATATTGCTCCAGGAGGACATTCTTCTCTCCCAACTCAAAGCTATCCCAATCAAAACCGGGAGCCATAGTCGTGCCGAGCAGGGCCAAGCCGTGTTGACCATCGGGTGCCAACCGTGAGCCTTGCCAGACACCCCTTTTTACTACTTTTTGAGGTCGCATACCGGCCCGGAGGTCGCTGCCTAAAAGAAATACCTCGCCTGAACCATCGGGCCGAAGCAGAAGCATTTCCACCGGGTCACCGTAATAGAAATGGTAGATTTCGTCCGACCTTAAGCGATGCATCGCAGAAAAATCAGTCGCCGTAAGTAAGAAATAAATGGCGGTGCCGTAGGGCATATCCTTGATGAATCGTTGAGGTAGCGCTGTTTGAGAAATTTTTTCTGTCGAAATATAGGTCTGATGAAAAAAGCCACCTTCGTGCGGCAATAGTTCAAGGTTTAAAAGAGCAATGATCTCTTGGGCAGTCATGAGACGCGATCAAATCTCCTTCACCGACTCTTGCTCTTCGGCCGGCACCGGTTCCGGCATAAACGGGGTAGGGTCTTGGGACTCCATTTCTTTCAAGGTTCGAGCAACTTCTTCGATGGCCAGTCTTTGTTTTCGGTACAGATCGGCTTCACTCATGGCCAACCGCTGGGCAATGTCGCGGACACGCATGCCTTGCACAAATTTCAAATCGAG
>JBFGLD010000221.1:0-7708 GCA_041576335.1 Anaerolineae bacterium
AAAAGTATTCCTTAAACCTTTGGTCGATGACCCGTTCCAATCCGGATGTAAACCGGCGAAAGCGGCGCACGTAGTCTATCGCCGCTTCGGTCAGTTGAGAACCACCGCCTCCGGTGCCACCGGTTTGCGTTTCGACCAGTTTAACGCCCAGGCGTTCTTCACTTTCGTGGATCTTATCCCAGGCCCGCCGGTAAGAAATTTTCATTTTCGACGCGGCTGCGGATATGGAACCGGTCTCGGCGATGGCCTCGAGCAATTTGACACGCCACAAACTGAGAACAACTTGTCCGTCTTTTTCAATCCAAAAATTGGCTCTTGGCTGCATGCTTCACCCTGCCAAATAGTAACTCATTCCTTACGCCAATGTTAACCTTTGGTTAGCTGCCGGTCGTGTATCCATTTAGTTCCGAGATTAATCTTTCTTGTGGAGCAACTTATTAATTTTGCCCAACAAATCGCGCACCACAAACGGCTTGACGACGTAACCGGCAAACATATCGGCATAATCGGTAGTTTTCGATTCATCCTCAAGATAGTGGCGGGCAGTTAACATGATGACAGGAATATGAGCGTGCTTGTCATTCTGCTTAAGCTGCTCCAACACTTGCCAACCATCCATACCGACCATCATGATGTCAAGCAGAATTAAGTCGACATTGCCCTCACGATTTAATAGATCCAAACCTTCCTTGCCGCTGTAAGCAAAGAGAACGTCAAAACCTTCACGCTCCAAGATCAACTTTCCCAGAGCCACCATCTCCGAATCATCGTCGATCATCAATATGCGGTATGTCACTCAATACTCCTTAATCGATATAACGACTCAAATCAACACCCAAAAATGAAAGCTAAAAAAACTATCTCACAGACTTATATTCAAAAATATAGCTTAATAATCCTGATAATTCAATCCTTTTATTACGATCTAAGGGCGTTGTTTTGGTACAACCGTTTGGAATTTATGACGAATAGCTGGTCGGGTCATAGCAATAATGATGGCGATCGCGATGAAAAGTTGGACAGCGGGCTGCCACACTACCTCGCCTTCCCAAAGCGGGAGCGTATACAGGATATAGGGAATCGTCAAAGCGTGCAGAAAAATGTTGACTATTCTAGCCCATTCCTGAATAGCCCATAGGCCTGCCCCGATGGTTCCATAAACACACAGCAATATAAACAGGGCAAGCCCAAAACCGTCAAACTGACCGACCAACATAAGTATGATCAAACCCAACAAGGCGATCGCTATCTCGAACGTACCAATGATCATCACCGAGAGCGGAATTCTCTTATCGGGAAGGGGTAAGCTATCTTCAGTTTCTTTTCCCAAATTTAATGACCCTAACCGACTTAGGTAGAGTATAACATAGGTACATAAAGTGTCAAGGTATTGCCGTCATTCGGGTGTGTCCTAAATTTTAGGCGAGTTTCAGTAATACAGAGTGGCCCAGTCTTCAGGAGATATGTATTGGTGCAAAAGAACGCTTATTTCCAGACTGGGCCACTCTTTTCCAATAATTTTGGACAGGCCCCCGTCATTCCGACGGCGATCAAACGAACGCGCCATAATTGTGTCTCCTCAGAGTTGGATGTAAAATCGGCACTATAACAGGAATGATTATCGACCAATGGCGACAGTACATTTATCGAAAAATACCGTCCGGACTAATATTCGGCTTGCCTTGCCCAGTAAAGGCCGTATGGAGGATGAAACCCGTGCATTTTTACGGGAGTGCGGTCTGCCGGTTAACAAAGTAAACCCGCGCCAATACATTGCCCAAATTGCCGAGATCCCCGGCCTTGAAGTATGGTTTCAACGCTCGGCAGACATCGTGCGCAAGGTCAGAGACGGCGACGTCGATCTGGGAATCGTCGGTTTTGACATAGTCTCGGAATTCCGGGGAACCGTTGACAGTGTGGTTATCATTCACGAAGCGCTCGGGTATGGAAATTGCCGCCTGTCGGTGGCTGTCCCCGAAACGTGGGACGCGGTCAACTCCGTTGATGACCTGCCCCGTTTTGCGGCCAGCCGAGGATTGGAGCGCCCCCTTCGCGTGGTGAGCAAATATGAGCGCCTGACCCGAGCTTTTTTGAAGCGGAATCACATCGAACCCTACCGTATTCTGCACGCCGATGGTGCTCTGGAAGCAGCCCCCCAAATGGGCACTGCTGATTTTATCGTCGACCTGGTCAGCAGTGGGGTCACACTACGCGAAAACCGTTTAAAAGAAATCAGGGAAGGGCAGATCTTAGCCAGCCAGATGGTCTTTATCGGAAATCGCCCGACGCTGATTGAGCGGTCCGATGTGCTTGCCATTGCCTACGAACTTTTGGAACGATTTGAAGCTCATCTACGGGCCAGTGCCCATTACACCGTGATTGCAAACATACGGGGGGCCTCGCCCGAAGAAGTGGCTCAAAAAGTGTTTGACCAGCCAAACCTGGGCGGCTTACAAGGACCGACCATCAGTCCGGTATATCTACGTGATTCCACCGATACCGGTTGGTATGCGATTAGCATCGTTGTTAGCAAAGACCGGCTGCGTCAAGCCATTGAGCAACTCCGGGCCATTGGCGGCAGCGGCGTCTTGGTACTGCCGGTCATCTACATTTTTGAAGAGCAACCGCCGCGTTGGCAAAATTTACTGGAGACATTAGGCCTCGATCCCTAAAGGCATTTGGCGCTGTTTATGACCACAAACTTGCTTCGCCTGTACAACGTTGAAGAAGCGCGTAAGACAATTCTGTTTCGTCCACCTGTAGGAGACGTTAAGGTGACCCCCACGTTGGCCTCGGGCATCGAGCGCATTTTTGGCACCGCCATTAGCCCGCAGGAAGCTGTCCAGCGCATTTTATCCGACGTGCGTCAGCGCGGCGATAGTGCCGTGATCGATTGGACTGAAAAAATTGATGGCGTGCGCTTATCAAGGTTAAGCGTACCTCAGGCTGCGCTTGAAAAAGCTTACGAAAGCATCGCTCCCGAACTACGCGAGGCGCTCCACTTTGCCGCTGAGCGCATTCGTCAGTTTCACCAAAAACAACCTAATCAAAGCTGGCTCGACTGGCGCGACAATGGTGGCGCGTTGGGGCAGATCGTGCGTCCGCTGGAACGTGTTGGGGTGTATACGCCGGGCGGTAGTGCGCCCTATCCCAGTACTTTGCTAATGTGCGCTGTAACAGCCCGCGTGGCCGGCGTGGAACAGGTTATCGTCACCACGCCCAGCGGTCGCCCAGACCAAATTGCGCCCGTGCTTCTAGCCGCAGCTAAAGTAGCCGAGGTGGATGCCGTTTACCGTATCGGCGGTGCCCAGGCGATCGCGGCAATGGCCTATGGTACGAAGTCGCTACCCAAGGTTGATAAAATTGTGGGACCGGGCAATATTTTTGTAACTCTGGCCAAACGGCAGGTATATGGCCTGGTAGATATTGACGGGCTGCCCGGCCCCACTGAAACGATGGTGATCGCCGATGCCAAGGCAAATCCGAACCTCGTTGCGGCAGATTTATTGGCTCAGGCGGAGCACGATACACTTGCTGCAGCCATCCTGGTCACCCCCAGCCAGGCTCTAGCCGCGGCGGTTCAGGTTGAAATTGGTCACCAGCTTGAAAGCCTGTCGCGCGCCGACATCATTGTCGAAAGTATGCAAAATCAAGGGGGCGCAATTGTTTGCGCAAACCTGGCTGAAGCCATAGAATTAAGCAACCTGTATGCTCCCGAGCACCTCTGCCTTCACGTGCAAGAGCCGTGGGTATTGATCGGCAAAGTAAAAAATGCAGGCGGCATATTTATAGGTGAACACACATATGAGGTGTTGGGTGACTACACGGCCGGGCCAAGCCACGTTATGCCGACGATGGGCACGGCCCGCTTCGCTAGCCCGCTCAACCTACGCGACTTTACCAAGCTAATTAGCATTTTTGGGCTCGATGCAAGCGAAGCTGCTACCATATCGGGCCCGGCCCAGATTTTAGCGCAGGCAGAAGGATTTGATGCTCATGCCGCAGCGGTGAGGAATAGGTCATGAAAATACGACAAGCAACTCAGGCTAATCGATCCGTACTCTTAGCCTTAATGCGTGAAGCGCACCAAGATGATGACAGTGACACGCCCGGCGAATGGGCCAATACGGAAGCTGCCATGATTATCCTGGTGGATGACCCCCAAGCGGGCGAAGCGCACTTGATCTTGGATGACGACGACGAACCGGTGGGTTATGCCATTACTTGCCGAGATTTTCGGCCCGACTATGGGGGTTACTACAATTATGTTTACGAGTCTTGGGTCCGAGAGTCTGGGCGGGAGCGCTTTCGTGACCAACGTTTTTCGTCTTGACGCCAATGAACTTCAACCCTGACCTCATTGTTCGCCCGACCTTAGCCAAACTAAAGCCGTACCGCCCTATTTTGCCCTTTGAGGTTCTTTCACAGCAGTTGGGCCGTCCACCGGAAAAGATCATCAAATTGGACGCGAACGAAAATCCGTATGGCCCGTCCCCGCTGGTGGCCCATGCGCTGGCCAAGGCTCCCTTCCTGCACATTTACCCCGATCCTGAAAGCCGCGCCTTACGCGCAGCCCTGGCCGAGTATACCGGCCTAGAAGCTGAATATTTGCTGGCCGGTCACGGTGCGGATGAGCTGATCGACCTAATTATGCGTCTATTTGTCGGGGCAGGTGATATAATAGTTAACTGCCCCCCGACTTTTGGTATGTATGCCTTTGATGCTGCTGTCAACGGCGCCGAGGTTATTAATATCCGGCGACGTCCGGACTTTTCAATTCCCCTCGACAAAATTGAGGACCTGTTTAAGCCGGCATCAAGCGACTCTGCCGGAAACCGCACGGGTAGAATACCTAAGCTCCTATTTGTCACATCGCCCAATAATCCGGATGGTTCACTACTGGGTGATGAAGACTTGGGACGTCTGCTGCGCTTGCCGGCCGTCGTGGTACTCGATGAAGCTTACGTCGAGTTTAGTGGCCGGAGCCGTATTGAGCGGGTTCGGCAGCATACGAATTTGATTGTGCTCAGAACGTTTAGCAAGTGGGCCGGGTTGGCCGGTTTAAGAGTGGGCTATGGTGCTTTTCCCCGAAAAATTATCGAACATCTGTGGAAGATCAAGCAGCCTTACAACGTGAATGTGGCCGGACAGCTCGCGGCCGAAGTGTCACTGGCCGACCGGCAGCGCCTGCTCGGCAATGTGGGTCGGCTTGTTGAGCAGCGAGAACGATTTTATGAATCGCTGGCTCAGTTCGATTGGCTGAAACCTTTTCCCAGCCAGGCAAATTTTGTTTTGTGCAAGGTGGAGGGCCGGTCAGCGGCCCAGGTTAAACAACAACTAGCCGATCAAGGCATCTTAATTCGCCATTATGATGCCCCAGGCTTGACCGACCATCTAAGGTTTAGTATCGGCACCCCGGAACAAATGGCTTGCCTTGTTGAAACCTTGAAAAAATTATAAACGCTATAATACTAGTAGACGGAGTGAACACGTTGTCTTTTGCCTCGCGAACAGCAGTCGTCTCTCGCAAGACGGGAGAAACTGATATAGAAATTTCGCTCAACATCGACGGCAGCGGGCAGGCCGACATAAGTACAGGGGTAGGCTTCTTTGATCATATGCTTTATGCTTTGGCCCGCCACGCCCGTTTTGATTTAACCGTTCGAGCCGTAGGGGACTTGCAAATCGACGAGCACCATACGGTGGAAGATGTGGGCATCGTGCTCGGCCGGGCCCTAGCCGAAGCCCTGGGTGATCGTAGTGGCATTACCCGAATGGGGCATGCTATCGTGCCGATGGATGAGGCTCTGGCCCTGGTGGCTGTTGATTTTGGTGGACGGGGTTACTTTGTTTTTGAGGGCCAATTTAGCAGCGAACGCGTTGGCCAGCTGGGGACCTCGCTCATTGCCCACTTCTTCGAGAGCTTGGCTCACGAAGGTCGCCTCAATCTACACGCCCGCCTGCTTGCTGGAGCAGACGACCACCACCGGGCCGAGGCGCTGTTTAAAGCTCTGGCTAGGGCCTTGGATATGGCCACCCAACGAGACGCCCGCCTGGCTGGGCAGGTCCCAAGTACAAAAGGGACACTGACCGGATGACAAGAATAGCGATTGTGGATTATGGCGTAGGTAATTTTAGAAACGTTCAAAAAGCGTTCGAGGCGATTGGCGTCGCCGCCGAAATTAGCAACTCGCCAGACGTCGCTGCTCAGGCCGAAGCCGTCGTACTACCCGGTGTTGGCGCCTTTGGCGACGCTATCGCCAACTTACGCCAGAGAAAATTGGATCGGCCTGTTCTGGCGGCAGCCCGCGCGGGTAAACCCGTCTTTGGCATCTGCGTTGGCCTTCAACTCCTGTTTCAGGAAAGTGAAGAAATGGGGCGGCATCAAGGACTAGGATTGTTAAGGGGAAAAGTGGTGCGCTTTCGCGAAGGCTTAACTGTACCTCACATGGGTTGGAACCAAATCGAGCCTGAGCGCGATCATCCCCTGCTTAAGGGCATCGTGCCGGGCGACTTCGCCTATTTTGCGCATTCCTATTATGCCGTACCGCGCGATCCTGCCGATGTGATTGCCTCAACCGATTATCATGAACGCTTTGCCTCAATTATTGGTCGAGACAATATTTGCGCTATTCAGTTCCATCCCGAAAAAAGCCAACGGGTGGGGTTACAAATACTCAAAAATTTTGTAGTCTTTGCGAAGGCACGGACTGAGGCGGTATTTTCTGAGGAACGCAACAGTCCCTATGGGGACGACAACGAGGATGAAAATCAGGAGTTAGGGCTCAAATGAAAATCTTTGCAGCTATCGATCTTAAAGACGGCAAATGTGTCCGCCTGGAGCAAGGCGACCCCAAGGCCGAAACCATCTACAGTGACGACCCGGTGACTGTTGCCGAAACGTGGGAGACAATTGGTGCGGACTGGTTGCACGTAATCAATTTGGACGGCGCGTTTGGCGATACGGTTAAAGCTGCCAAAAACATCAATGCCCTGCAGGCCATTTTGGATCAAGTGACAACTCCGGTTCAATTTGGCGGCGGCCTGCGCAGCCCCGAGGATATCGAACGAGTCCTAAATATGGGCGTGAATCGGGTCATTATCGGCTCGATGGCTGCCGACCGTCCCCGCCAAATGCTTGACATTCTGGGCCAATTTGGCCCGGAACAGATTGTCCTGGGTCTGGATGTCAAAAACGGCAAGGTTGCTACGCACGGCTGGCGCCAACTGGCCGAAACTGACCCCATAAAACTGGCCCAACTCATTCACACTGCCGGGCTAAAACACGTTATTTATACCGACATTTCACGAGACGGCATGCTAACTGGGGTAAATGTGGAGGCAACGGTCGCCCTGGCCCGAGCCGGCAATCCAAATCCCGGTTCGGGACGTCGTTTTCAGGTAATCGCTTCGGGAGGCGTGGCCGGCCTTGACGACGTCAAGAAGGTAAAAGCGGTTGAGGGAGAAGGCATTGAGGGGCTAATAATTGGCAAAGCTTTGTACGCCGGGAAAATAGACCTGGCTGAGGCTGTACGAATTGCTCACCAATAATTACGATTGAGGCTACTACTTTGGGTATTATCAGAATGTGCGGACTAAGTCAGGCGATCCAACTCACCGTTCGACACAGTACGTTGTTGGGGGAATACGATGCTAGCTAAGAGAATTATTCCCTGCCTCGATGTCAAAGATGGGCGAACGGTAAAGG
>JBFGLD010000222.1:0-7680 GCA_041576335.1 Anaerolineae bacterium
CTGGGTTAGTGTGCTGGGTAGATCTCAATTTAAGAAAGCATAGCCATCAGTTCTTTTGGTGGCATTTCAACGTCAATGTCCGGATCTAAAAAGCGATTAAAGCGATTCATAAAGTTAAAAACCGCGATACCGCTGACCAGTTCCACAATCTCAGCCTCAGAAAAATGCTTTTTGAGCTGTGTTTGTACGTCTTGACTCACGGCCAGGCGTTCTTCGCTGACCGGCACCCGCGGCGGATTGAGCGTGAGTTCTTCAGCCAGTCTGATCGCTACTTTTTCACGCGCGGAAAATCCGTCAAAGGTTTCGTATTTTTTCAGAGCGACCATCTCATTCAAGGTAATGCCGGCTTCACGAGCGGCATGATAGTGATGGGTCAGTCAATAGCGGCATTGATTAATGAGAGACGTCTTCAGAATAGCCAGCTCGAGGATACGCCGTTCAACGGCAGCCGGATTGAGCACTGCAAAGATAAACTTTCCGAAGCTACGTAATATATGGGGCGCATTTGCCATCACTTTCCAGTTGTTGAAAATTAACCCGTGCTGTTTGTGGGCCGCCTTGTACAGCCTTTGGATTTCGGGCGGTGCCTCTTCGGTTTCGATTTGGCGAACGAAACTCATGGCTCAACTCCTTTAGGTCTCGGCACTTTCATCCAGTCTAACCATCTCAACCGGGGCCTCCTGGGCTAACAGGGCGAGAGTTGCTTGTAGAACTCGCCGTTGCTGTGCCACATCGTGTGGTCGACCGACGGTGGCACCCCGGGCAAGCTTGGTAAACGTGCCTCGAGGCGGAGCCGTCAAGCGGGTCACGCCCGCGTTCCACGTGGTCAGCGTCGCAGCTATGCCCTCCAATTCCAGGGCACGGGCAACCAGGCCAACGGCCTGGGAACAAATCGGTCAGGCAGGCACGAGTAGGGCTGCATCAAGCTGCTCTGCTTTAGCCACTTCAATCACGGCCGGGATCATTTCAGTGATGGTCCGCTCTACGTCCGGCTGCCAGCCGCAGAAGCTAATAACAGATGGGGCCAGTTGGCCAATGACACCTTCATTGACAAAATCCTCCAGGTGGCGCAGCGGCAGCAACACCTGCGGATCTTTATTGACGGCGGTGTGGTCGTATGAACCATGGGCGAAGGCCAGCTTTTCTAGCGGCGTGGTTGAGGGAAACAAGCGGATCGAATAATCGCCTAAATCGGGTTTATGGGTGTTGAACGGCTGCTGGCTTTCGCGTAGATATCCACCAGCCGAAGAGATGAGCGCCAATCGACTCCGGCTCAAATCGACCCCGGGACCGGCCGGGGCGTCCTTGTTTTTGGGGCGGTTGTAAATTTTCCAGTCAAACTCGCCTGTTTCTTCGTAATGAGCCAACCAACCCCGTTCAAATTCATGCTTCCACTGCGCCAGATCTTCGAGAATTTTCATCGTTATTGGTTTACCTCCTGTTCTGAGTTAGCGTACTCTCATAAAATGGTTAGTAAGGTATATGTGGTCGTGAGTTATAGGGCTGTGTCTATCTCCGCCGGCGGTACAGGCATATCCAGTTCGAAATCCATGACTCGATGAAACCGGGCCAGCGCATTCCAAAGACCGACCGATAGGGCCAGCTCGGAGATCTCTGCATCCGAAAAGTGGGCCTTAAGCCGCTGCAGTGTTTCAGCCTTCACCCCTTGAGGATTTTCGACATAGCTGACATCGTCAACTTGGGTTGTAAGTTCGTCGGTAAAGTCCATGGCAGCTTGCTCTGCGGGGGAGAAATTGTGTTGAGCCGGATTGAGAAGCCCGATCAAATCCTTATCCGAGATACCCTGATTGCGGGACGAGTTGACCCGGTGGCTCACGGTATAGCGGCAGTGGTTGAGAATGCCGACCCGCACAGCGGAGATTTCCTTGATGCGCTGATCCAGGGCTCCCGGCGCAAATACGGCCATCAAGAAAGGCAGATACGCCCGGAATATCGCCGGGTTGTGGGCGATGGCTCGCCAGGTATTCAAAATTTTGCCATATTTTTGTTCGCCCGACTCGAAGACAGCTCGAACTTCAGTAGGGACCTCGTCCTTATCGACGAGACGAATTAAGGCCATGGAAACTTGCTCCCTTGTAAATAACCCCGTAGGGCGGGGGGCTTGGGGGGTAGTTCCCATAAGCGCGAACTTTAACAATTGAATACCCATCAAGCGGCCATCTGCAACGGTTGAGATTGGTTCATAGAGCGACGTTCCAACCAACAGCGGACATCTGTTTCCTGATGGCCCCGTTGGCGTCGGTTGCTGGTCAGAAAGCGTTGCAAACGGGGCAGACAAGCTCGAAGTCGGGCCATGGACCATTGACCCAAGACTTGCTGACGGAGGGTTTGCAGACAGAGTTTGCAGATCGACCAACTGCTAACGGGCCGGGCCCCAGGCAGCGCCATCGTCTCTGAGAGGGCCGAGGGAAGCAGTCGCTGTAACAGGGCACGCAGCTGGGCGGCTTGTTGGTCTTGCAATACCCAGGCGACCAGCAAAGCCCGAATCGTGGCCTGAACACTATCAGGGCGTTTACAGTGGATGTGGTGCATGTTGAGCATTTGTTTCATCCGTTTGAATAACAACTCGATCTGCCAGCGAGCCCGATAGAGACGCAGGATGTCTTGGGCTGGCCAGGCGGTGGCCTCCAGGGTGGTAATCAGCAGCAGCCAACCGGCCATGACCAGGCTATTTAAGGAAACAGACCGCCCTTTTTTCTGAGCCCGTTTTTCAGCCCGTTTACGCGCCAGGCCGGCTTGTTCGGGCGGCAGTTTGCAGGCAATGACCCGCACCGCGTAGCTTTGCTTATTGTGCAGGCAGTAGGCTTGCCTTTCCCACATCCGAGCTCCTTTGGTTTGACGTAAGAGGGGCCACAAATCAAGCGGCTGTCCGCATTGGTCTTGCAGGGGGAACGTGTCGGGATAGCAGCGAAACACCCCCTCGGCTTGTTTCTTTTTGACCGCCGCTACACTGCTACGGTAGCCATAGCCCCCATCAGAGACGACAATATCCCCCCTTTCAAGCTCAAAATGGTCCAATTTCTCTCCTTGCCCCTGGTCAGTCACCACCACTTGGGCTAAACAACCGGCCATGAGTTCGTAGGCCGTATGCAACCGCCAATCATCCCCACTCCCGCCCCCTTGTTTCAAGGTCGACGCATCAATTAACAAGACCCGACCTGGCGTTGGCCCCCACAGCTCCGCCGCCCCTGTCTCGATGACCGTCAATTCACCAAACAGCCACAGTAACCAGGCCCCACTCTTTTGCAACCGCTTGGACCAGGCTCGGTCTGAGATGTCGGCCAGACCGATGATCACCGCCCACGCTCCCCATTGGCGCGTCGAGAAACCACCCAAGACATAGCCCAGGATGGCTCGCAGTAGGTCATAGGCATTGGCCACCGCTCGCTGTCGTTGATACGCTTTGAGTTGCTGGGCTTGCTCCGTCAGCTTGGCCGGTAAGCGGGGCAGCACTTCGCTCTCCCATAGTTCATTGACCAGCCCTAGGGCTTGCTCTTGCTTCGCTTCCGCAGTATGATGGGTTCGTGCCAACTTTTCCTCCTTACTATTGGTTCATTGCTCACAACCTATAGTAATGAGTTTGTTGGCACTTTTCAACTGTCAAATTATTAATGTGCTTAAGTTCGCGCTTATGGGGCTGGTCCCCCGGGAGGCCGCACGGCAAAGGCTACATCATCTTCAGGCACAATCCAGCTGATCACCACGCTGCCGGGCATAGCCCGAAACTTGCGGCCAAATTGCTGCCCGTCGTTTTCAACCCAGATGGCTTGATACTCCCCCAGGGCTAACTCTAGCTGCACTTCCTGCCCCGGATTAAGCTCAAACGTTTGGCCGTCGCCAAACTCCCCGCCGGCGATGGTGAGGGCTGCCGGAAGGTTGGCGTAGGTCCGGTTGCCGGCAATGAGCAACATCTTATCTGCCGGCACTCTTGGCCCCCTATCTCCGGGCCGTAATCGTCCGGTCAGGATGGCCTGGGCAGTCTCGTTGGGGGGAATGCACAACTGTTGACCCACCTCAAGCCGGTTCGCATCGGTAATGGGGCTATAGCTGTCATCCGTTTCGGCGGCCAGATTGGTGGCCCCCACAATGATTAAATAGGCTTGGATATCGTCGTAGAACTTGTCGGCCAGTTTACTGAGCCAATCGCCGGCTTGAACGGTGTAATCCTCGGCACAAACGATCTCCTGCTTTGGTGGCGCAGCCATCGCCGTTGGCAGCATCCCGAACAGGGAACCTATCATCAGGATAACAATTAGTTGGGTAATGTGTTTGGTCATTGCCTTATCTTCCCTTGTGTTGAATTTAGTTTGCTTACAATATTAATTACGCCAGATTACGGCGCTCCGACCGTGACCCGGCACAGAATGGTGTTGTTGGTTTCCAAATCCGGTCCCCAGATCAATTCGGCGCTTGCATCCCAACTGATCTGGTCGTAGCCATCTTTGGGGCTGACATCGTTGGCAGAGTGAACGGTCGTGGCCGTCCAACTGCTGTCGTCAAAATCGGCTGCTTTCCACCCCTCAGATTCACCCAGATCAACAAACTCACATGGGGCGGTGCCGGCAACCGGGTTCGACTCGTTCTCACACGACTTGTCAAGCGGCGCTTCGTGAATGACGGTGCAGGCCCACTGAGCATTGGACACCGCCACGACATCGCCTGTCGTGTCGGTCAGTTGCATAATGAAACCGCCGTCGCCCATTTGCTGATTGCGTGCGCCGATGTATTCCAGCCCGGTGTCATTTTCCTTGAAATCCTTGAGGATGAAGTTGAGGTTGAGCGGATAGCTGGCTTCAAAGGTAGCCGTTTCAGCGTTGAAGGAACGCTCGGTGGTAATCGAAACCGAATCTTCGACGATCAATTCCTCACCCAAATAGACGGCAAACCAGTTGTCTGCCCAAGCATCGAGCTGGAAGGTCATCGAATCATTCAAATCCTCTTCTTCTGAACCGTCCGCTGGTGGTTGCCCACCTTCGGCGGGGGGTGGTCCACCTTCACCGCCACCACCTAGAGCTTCTTGCAAATCCTCTTCTCTAATTCCGAGCTTCTCGGCTGCTGCTGCAAAGTCAGGGGGTGGTCCGCCGAGTGCGTCCTGCAATTCTTGTTCTGTTATGCCCAAGATTTCGGCCGCCGCCGCAAAGTCAGGCGCACCGCCAGGCCGACCGCCCTCAGGTGGGCCACCTTCACCGCCATCGGGAGGGCCACCTTCGCCACCTTGGTCACCACGACCGCCGCCCTGCGCTTGAACGGTAACTCCCATAAAACAACTGAGTACCCCATTCTTCTCCGCGCTGTTGGCATGATAGTGGTAACCATCCTCTTCGGTGGTGTGACCGTTACATTCGTCGAGTTCGGCCGCTGCCTCAGCCTCCGCATCAAGCGGACTGTGGATGGGGTAGCCGTCGAGCGCATAGGCAAAGATGGGGGTTTCACCATCAACCGCTTCACCGACTTCTGAGCATCCGCGGGCGCCATGGAGGTGATAGCCATCAAACGGGTTGATATGCCCCCCACAATCATCAAATGCGGCAATGGTGTAGGCGCTTAAAATGGCATCTACAGGGGCGGACGCGGCGATGATTACACCGTTGAGCGTCACACCCCAGTTGCCACCCGATGTGGCACCGTCACCCATCACTGGCGTGGTCGGGATCAAGACCGTCGTGGGAACTGGTTCGCCATTGTCAAGCCATTCAATGCGCCCTTCAACACAGTGATTCTGGTACTCAGGATCAACATCCGGCCGAGCCGCCGCATCAAACGCTTCTGGCGTATCGGTGATATTGACGTTGCCTTCATCGTCATACAGCTTCCAATTGTCGTCGTTGTAAAGGTCGGCTAAGCCCAGAATAAATTCGCCATCAACATCATAGACGGCATTGCCATCAAACCAGATTCCACCCTCCTCAGCAGTAGCCGCCGTTGTCTCTGGACAAAACGGCCCCACATCGTAGTTGGCCGGATAGCCCGCAATTGTAATTGAATAGCAGGTGGTTTCTGTACCATCTGAAAGCGTGCAATCTTCGATTGAAATCTCTTCTTCTAAAGCACCGTCAAAGAAAAGCTCAATATCAAGACCATCTTCATGGGTATGCGCATCATCAGAGTCATCATGCTCATGACCGTGGTCTGAATCAGCGGTTTCCTCGGTGTCATCACCATCTTCCGCTGCCTCAGTCGGTGCGTCTGCGATTTCGTCCGTTTCCTCAACAGCAGGTTCAGCCGGTGGTGGTGCAGTCGGCTCTGTACCGCCGCAAGCGGCCAGTAACACCATCATGATTAGTAAGAGTAGTAATTTTTTCATAATTTATCCTTCTTATCTTTCTCTATTTAAGAGCAATTCCCGCCAGTTTGAAGGGGGTCCCCCTGGCCGGGGTCGTCCAACGCGGCTTGAAGCGCTTCTTCTGTCATGCCCAATTGCGCTGCAGCAGTGGCCAGGTCGGGGCCTTGCTGCCCGCCGGGACCACCTTGCTGTCCATCAGGGCCGGGCGGTTGGTTGCCTGCCTGCCGGGGCCGCCGTCAGTGGACTCGACCATCGTCACGCTATCATCTGCGGTCGGATCGTCTTCCGGTGTTTCGGTCACGTCGCCGCTCGCACCAGGCGGACGTAGTGATAGATCCGGACCGCATCGTTCTGGGGACCATCGCCGGTGGTGTAGTCACCGCCGTCCCAGGCCTTTTCATCGCTGCGTTGCGCTCCGGCACCGTGCACGTCGATCCAGTAGCCCAAATCTTCGCTGAAGCCCATCGCTCGGCCAAAGGCGACATAGGCCCCAGCCACGCCGTATTCGCTGTCACCGTTCGTTGCATGCGTCGTTCCGCTCCAGTAAAAGGGATAGTCAGTGTCGCCGTTCTCATTCGTGATGGCTGTGCTGTTGAACACCGAGTCGATCGTCGCAACACCATCGACGGCCGGGGTCTTGCTGTAATCCATCAGGCTGTGAAGCTCCTTCACGTTGGGCAGGCGCCAATCGCTGTAGCCCAGATAGTTAGCTTCGTTCATCTCTTCGACATAAGCCAGGGCTTCTTCCCAAGTCATGGCGCCTAGCAGGTCTGTGTCGGTGCTGACCAAAAGGCCGTCGCTATCCGAATCGAGAAAGTCCAGCGTGGTGTAGTCGAAGCCTTCGGTGTACTCCGAGCCACTGTCATCTTGCGCCCACATGAGGCCGGTGGCATTGTCGGTGATGGTGCCGGCACCGTTGTCGACGAAGTCATTTTCGCCATAGTTGGTATTGCCGCGCATGCACATGACGAAGTAGGTCTTGTCTCCGCCCCGGAACTTCTCCTCGTAGCCTTTGATTCGGCCGTCGGCGAAGTTCACCCCAAACATCATCTCCGTGCCTTCGTCATTGGTGTAGAGCGAGGTTGTTGCGTACTGGGAGTCGATGATCCGCTCCTTTTCGCTGCTCCCGTAGGCGAATTCAAAGCTGTCCCAATCAATGAAAGGGGTGAGCGTGGATGTGTCGTCTGATGTGGGGTCTGTCCCCTGGAAATTCATTAGTGAATAGAGCTGCTTGATATTGGGGAGCTGCCAATCGGTGTAGCCGGCGTAGTCCAACGCATCGCACGCAGCTGCTGCGGCGCTCGAACTGAGTTTGTCGTCCGACGTGATCTCGCCATCGTTGTTGCCGATGCCTTCGAGATCGGGACTCTTGGTCC
>JBFGLD010000223.1:0-7680 GCA_041576335.1 Anaerolineae bacterium
CTGGGCGGACCGCTCGGTATTTCGGGCCGGACTGATTGATACTGAGCAGGGAGTGCTCGATCAAATACCTGGCGCCAGCGTCTACCGTATCGATTTGACGATTGCCGAAGACTTGAGAACAATTACCGGTCAAGAAGAGGTTCTTTATACGAATCGCGAGGATGTGCCGCTCGATGAGATTTACTTTCGGCTATTTCCCAACTTGGCCGACGGCTCGACCACCGTCTCAAATCTCGCGGTGAATGGCCAACCCATCGAGCCGAGCTACGAGCTGCAAAACAGCGCCCTGCGTGTTCCGCTGGCGCAGCCGTTGCAGCCGGGTGAGCAAGTTGTTATTCAGATGGAGTTTGCCGTCAGAGTGCCCGACGGTGAAGGGGGTAACTACGGCACGTTTGCCTTGGCCGACGGGGTGCTGGCGCTGGCCCACGTCTACCCCATGATTGCCGTTTACGATGACGAAGGATGGAATGTCGAAATTGCGCCTGGCATTGGCGATGTGGTCTATGCCGATACCAGTTTCTACCTGGTGCGTATCACAGCGCCGGCTGACCAAACAGTAGTCACAGCGGGGATCGAAATTGAGCGTGAAGAGACAGACGAGCGGCAAACATTAACGATCGCGGCCGGCCCGATGCGCGATTTTTACCTGGCTGCCAGCCGTCGCTATGCAGTGACGAGCCGCAGGGTAGGCCAGACGACTGTCAACAGCTATGCCCCAACCGAACTCATTGCGGGAGCAGAATTAGCCCTGGAGCAGGCGGTCAATGCCCTGGAGAGTTTTAACCGGCGCTTCGGCACTTATCCTTACACCGAGTTCGATGTCGTCACCACGACCACCTTTGCCTTGGGTGTGGAATATCCCTCGATTGTGGCCATTTTGGTCGACCTGTACGACTCCCAGGCCCAGGTCCGGGGCACGCCGGCCGCTGCACTTCTGGAGGCCGTCGTGGCCCACGAGGTTGCCCATCAATGGTTTTATGCTTTGGTTGGGAACGATCAGGTCGATGATCCCTGGCTCGACGAAGCCCTGGCCCAATATTTGACCCTGATTTATTATGCCGATGTGCACGGACCGGCTGGTTCAGAGGGATTTCGCCGTTCCCTAGAAAGGCGCTGGGCCCGGGTCGATCAGGCCGATATTCCCATTGGTCAGGCTGTCCGGAATTATTCGATTGAGGAATATAGTGCCATCGTTTATGGGCGCGGCCCGCTGTTTATCGAAGCGTTGTCGGAACGTCTGGGCGAAGAAGCGTTTGCCGAGTTTATGCGTGATTACGCTCAAACCTACCGCTGGGGTATTGCCACAGGGGAAGACTTCAAAGGATTAGCTGAAAAGCACTGTAATTGCGATCTGGCAGCCTTGTTTGAAGCATGGGTGTATCCTGGAGCGGAATAACAGTGCCGTTACTCTGTACGCAAAGACAAGTGACAGTCACCCGACCCAGAAAAAAACCAAGACAGTCTAGTAAAAATTGACTTGGTCGCCGGGTGTTAAGCGCCTGTCACCTAAGGCAGCCTTAGTTTATGAAAAATTCCAAACTTTATGCCGGTTGCAGCGCCGGTGTTGCCGCCGTTCTGCCCGAGTAACGCATCTTCGGGGTATAGATCAAACTGCTGCCCATAGAGCGACCGGTGCGTAAGTTAAACGCGCTGATATCGGCAGCGGGATGGTTAAGGGCATAAAATTGCTCGACCGCTTTCTCAATATCATATGCGACACGCTTGAGCCTGACGTGCGTTGAATGATGCCCGTTGACCGGTACGCTTGAGATAATCGCATAGCACGCACGCGGGTCGCCGTCGAAGGATAGGCCTACGCTGCCGGCATTGACCACTCGCATCCCGGCAACTAAACGGTCCATCGGTACATGGGTATGACCGCATACGAGCATATTGACCTGAGGGTCTATGGACATCTCGTCGAGGGTCTCCGCCTCAGTCTTGATGGTGAGTCCCTCTTCATCACTCCGGGGAGAGCCGTGCACAGCCAAAAGCAGCCAATTATGGTGCCGAAGTGTCTGGGTTGTGGGTAATGTATTGAGAAATTGGAAGGCCTCACTTTTCAAGCATTCGGCGGTCCACTTAAACGACAGCAATAAGCGGTCTTGCCAGCCGTCCCCGCCGGGGCTTGTCGGATAACTTGCTTGTATAAGATAGCGGTCGGTGTTGCCAATCAAATAGCGAGCCTTGGGGAGTTGTTGAAGCATGAAAAAGACGTCATTGGGAGCCGGGCCAAAGGCAAACAAGTCACCCGGGATGATAATTTCATCAATGCCCTGCCGCTCCAAGTCTCTGAGAACTGCCTCTAACGCGATCGCATTCCCGTGAATATCAGATAAGATTGCAATCCTCATCAGTTTTGATTCTCCTTGTGGTAATCCGGGTTGCCGCCGGCCGATGTTGAGAGGTGACAGTCACTTATTTAGGTGTTTTTGAAGCAGGTTTGACAATTTCGGCGTGCTCCGGTCATTTAAAGTGACTGTCACCCCAGTGGCAGCAGCTTGAGTGATTGAATTGGGAACGTATAAGCTTTTAATAATGTTAAAGCACCTTAAGGATATCAGATAAAGGGGTAGGAGTCACTACCCTTCTGGGGTAGTTTTTAGGAGTGCGGTACTAAACGAGGAATTCAAGTTCCGGATGATAGGTCGTGTTATGTTAATAGGCCCAGTTGTCTGGCTTTGTTAATTGCGCCGGCACGACGGTTAACGCCTAGCTTGCTGTAGATATTTTTTAAATGCCACTTGATCCCATTTTTACTAATAAATAGCTGCTGGGCAATCTCGGCCCGGTTTAGACCGGCAGCGTAGAGGCGTAATACTTCCAACTCCCGGTCGGTCAGAGCCTCCACCAAGAGCACTTCATCCGGCTGCCCGGGCGGCACAGACGCGAGGAGAGTTTGCCGGTAGGGATGGTTTGTTTGGCGCAGTAGGGCAATCATCGGCTGCTGTTCGTCAAGAAAGAGGCGCTCAAAGCCGGTCCATTCGGCCAGCGTAAGGGCCTTTTGCAGGGTGGAGCGAGCCGTGGGCGACCGGCCTAATTTAACGTGAACCAAAGCCTGTAAAATCATGATTTCCATCGCGCGTAGCACCGCCCCACTCTCCGCAGCCAAAGCATGTAATCGTTCTAATAGGGCAGTGACTGCAGGTAGTTGTCTTTCTTCAGCCAGATAGAGCCGCACCAGGGCCAGGTAAGCCAAATTCTGCCGGGACGTAGGCTCGTCCCCTAGATCAATCCCCAAAGCTTGTATTGCCTGTTTAGCCCGAATGAGGTCACCCTCGCGTAGCCACTGGTCGATGCGCTTGAGGTTCAAGCAAAAAATATCATCCGGACAATAATCGGCTGCCGCTATCTTGATCCATAAGCGTTCAATCGCCTCGAATTGAGCTGATGAGTCCGGAGGCTCGAACCGTTTTTGGGTTCTTTTGGCTTTGTGCATCTCCATAGCCCATTGCCACCGGCGGAGCAGGAGCCGGCCCTCCACTTCTTGAAAAGGCTGACCATGCTGCTGGCTCAGGCTGAGCCCGCGTCGAATATGCGTTTCTGCTTGGGCCAGGTGGTTTATTTGGTATAGAAATCGACCGTAGCTGAGGTGCACGCTGCTTATACAGGGCACCGCTTCCCGGCCCGGCTCACTCAATAGTCTTAATATCTGTTGGAAGGTAGCCGCTGCAGCTTGACGGTCGCCCTTTAGAATTTGCAACGAAGCCAACTCTTGAGCAGTCAAGAATTGATATACAGTGAGACCAGCTTCTTGAGCGTGGGTAATGACTGCCTGGCTAAAATGAGTGGCTTGGGCGATGTTGCCCCTGCGACTTGTAATCCGAAGCAGCGTAAAATAAACCACGACTCGGGCCAGGTGATTATCGTGCTTTATCTGGTTCAAAAGTTCCTGGCAGCGATCAAATGCGGCTGTGAGATTTCCCTGGACAAAGAGCAGGTAACCTTCGTGCGCGGCCAACTCAGCCTGCCAGTCGTGTCGGAGGTGCTCCGCTGCCTCCCGGTCCAGAGCAGCACGAGCCCGCGCTATCGCCGCGGCCAGCTTTTGAGGAAAACCAAAAATGTGGTAGACCCATACGTAGGCCAGGCAGAGGCGGGGATTGGCTTGAACGACCTCGGCCGGCAGAGCGTCCAGCCAATTTTGAGTTAGCTTCACCTCACCCTGCTTTATGACTGCCAAAACATGCGCTTCGACCAGTTGGCCTGCCGCCTCAACGGCCCCGGCAGCCAGAAAATGAAACAGAGCTTCCTCAACCAAGCCTCGCTGCTGGTACCAGCCGGCGGCGCGGCGATGAAGCTCGAGAACTGGAACAATGTCTGTTGAAGACCTATTAGGTCTACCTGCCTGCAGCTGATCCTGCAAAAATTCTCTAAATAGGCGATGATAACGGTACCAGCCTTGATGATTCTCCACCGGCATAATAAAAGCATTGGACTCGAGTAATTGGGCTAATACAGCGTGGCTGTTGCTCTGCCCGGTGATAGTCTCGACCAGGTCCGCGTTAAATCGCTGCAGAATAGATGTTTCTAACAAAAATGTCTGAGCAGAGCGGGGTTGGGCCTCGATGACCTCCTTGATAAAATAATCTTTTACGAGGCGATCGGCCCCATTAAAACGGGTTATGAACCAGCTGGGGTTGGACGTTTCTTTTATCGACAAGGTAGCGAGCTGTAATCCGGCAATCCAGCCCTCAGTATGCTGCTCAAGCGCCGCGACCTGGGCCGGATTGAGACTGGAGGCACTCATTTTCTCAAAAAATTGGTGGACCTCATTCAGCCTAAAGCGTAAATCTTGAGCGCGGATACTGCTTATTTGGTGCCCGGCCTGCATTCGGGTTAGCGATAAAGGAGGATCGGCGCGGGTTATGATAATCAAGCTCATATTTGAGGGTAATCGTTCCAGCAAAAAGTTGAACGCAGAGTGAATGGCACGACGTTTTATCACCTGGTAGTTGTCAACCACCAACACAATTCGGTTAGGTAGATCATTTACCTCATTGAGGAGCCCCGTTAGAAACGTATTGAGCGGAGGCATGCGGGAAGCAGCGGTATCGAGCGCTGCTCCGGCGGTTTTGCCGATAGTGCGGTCAATTGTTCGCAGGGCAGCCGCCACGTAACCGCAGCAAGTGACCGGATCGTTGTCAGCCTCATCCAACGACAGCCAGGCCACCCAGGGACTGGGCAGCAAATCGGTTTGGCCGGGTGGTATTCCAACCTGATCCCTCACCGGCAGCCCCTTTCCTGCCGAAAGATGGACCCACTCGCTCACAAGCGTTGACTTGCCGTAGCCGGCGGGCGCGGAGATGAGGATCAATTTATGGCCTTGGTGCAGGGCTTCGTCCAACCGGGTCGTCAAGCGAGGCCGTGAAACAAGTTGGCCCTGGACCGAAGGCACAAAAAGCTTGGTTGTAAGCAGCGGTGCTTTCATTCCCTGAAGAGATGTTAGAAAAAGTTTTAACCAGTATAGCACGGTGACTCGTTAAACTCAACAACACTGGTTACACTTCAGGGCTACTGCAAAGAACCGATTCCGATAGCCGGCGTTTGAAGAACGAATGAGGCTGCCCCCGCAGCCTCGGCCCGGCACGCGAGCCTACCTCCCGCCTCGATTTATAGAATTTATGAACTTACGGGTTGACCACCTCAATGCGGCCCTTGACGGTCGGATAGATGGCCGAGAAGTATTCGAAAACGCCTGGCTGCTCGAACTTTTGACTGAACGTTTCGCCGGGTCGCAAAGCGCCGGAAAATGAGCCGTCAGCGGCCGTAACCGTGTGGAACACAATGTCGTTGCCGACCCACTTTACCTCCGTGCCCAGCGGTACGGTTAAGGTTGCAGGGATGAATTGATAATCAACCACGTTAATTTCATTCTCGCCAACCGGCAGGATGTCATCCCCAAAGAATCGGTGGATGCCGAAGGTCCAATCCTTGGCCTGGCCGGCTTCAACGTGGCAGGCGGCGCAGTTTTGGGTGCGCTCCGGCGGAACGAGCACGCTGCCATCGGGCCTATAGGCCACATATTCCCATTCACCATTGCGTTGGTCGCCATACTTGGTGCCAAAGCCGGGCTCCTTGCGCATGACAAAGAGGCCAAACAGTTCATCCCGTTCGAAACGCCCGTTCGGAGCGAGCAGGACGTTGCCGGCTTCATCCTTCTTGGTTCGATACACCTCCATCAGCAGGACACTGCCGTAAGGGTATACCTGGTCACGCCCGACCGAGGCGGCGGCCTCGTTGGCGTAGATCACGCGGGCGGAGCCGTTCTGCACCCGGTCAAACTCGTAAAATATCCTGAAGTTCTCCTGATACCCTTCAGGAAAACCAACCCGGTCTACGTCCGGCCCGACGGTCGCGGCCAGAGCCGCGGTCGCGCCAGGTTGTTCCAGCAGCGTTCCGGCATCGGCAGCGCTGGGAATGCAAAGCTCCCAGCCTGTTTCAATCACATTCGGATTATTAATCTTGGTATAGCTGCTGTCGGTGGCCGCTTTAGCGTTAGTCGCTTCGACAATGGCCGGAAACGTTAATACATCGCCGTAGATTTTGTTGGCAATGATCGATAGGGTGTCCTCTGCCTGCACACTAATGTCTTGCTCACAAGCAACCTGGCCTTGGGTTAGCGCAGCAGTTGGCAGCAGCGCAAACAGCAACAGAAAGGAAGCAAAGATGGCCGCTGCAGCGATAAGCTTTTTCATTGATTTCCTCCATAAAATAGTTTGAGAGAATCGGTAATTAGGGAAAATTGCCCCAAAGCGCGAGACTGATACCCACAGGGCACAGGCGCCGTCGCATTGAAAAAGCGGAGCCCATTCGGCCTAAAATGCCACTTTTTAGGCCGCTTCAGCGTCGGGCCTTGAAATAAAATTTAATGCAGTGGAATTGGGGATCTCCGCCTCTACAATTCAATACGATTGAGGCGGGCGATCGGATCCCTGGGGGAGGGGGATGTTTGGGGAATTGGCCAAATCTGTCGGCGTCTAACTACGGAGACTCCGCCCAGCGCAATATGGGATCTCCGGCTGGAGCGGTGCTGCCTTCGGGCTGCAAGGTTAGTTGAGCCGAGTCGTAGACCGGGCCGTTGCGGTCGGCATCAAAGGCGAGCAGGCTAAAGCCTTGCTCGTTGATACTCAACACCCCGGCTAACTTGGTCCGGCCATCTTCCGTTAGCCACAAATGGTATGCCTGGCCAGGTGGCGGCTGCGCTAGCCGGGCCGCCATAGCCACGACGTGAGGCAAATCGGGGCGGGTAAAAAGCTTGCCGTAAGGCGGCTGCGCCGCGACATCGACGGGTTCGGGCGGCAAAAGCACGCGCCGGACGGTTTTTTCCGAATCGATCACTTCTAGCACCAATTCCTGTTGGCCAAACAGGTTGGCCAGCTCAACTTGCAGTGCTCGCTGTTGGGCCGAAACGATACTCAGGCGCGTTCCGAGCACGATGAACAGCACAAGCAAGAGCAAAACGGCCAATACCACTGCCGCGCGCGACCGCCACCTGTCGAATCTGGGCTGCGGCTGAATTTGGCCACTTTTGTGGGATAGCGACAGCGCAGCCTGAGCTGCCGAGCTAGCAGCAGCTTGCTGCCGCGGCCCTGGCTCAGGCCCGGCCGGATACGTGTTGGAGGTAGCCTCTTGCTCCAGTGACTGCAGCAGGCGCTGCTTGAGCGAGGCTGGTGGCCGTAA
>JBFGLD010000224.1:0-7622 GCA_041576335.1 Anaerolineae bacterium
CCACGGTAGTAAGGCACACAACACAAATACGGGGAAGCTAGAGATTGAGGTCGAAGTGACCGGCGCCATTATGGTGAAGACGACGGTGAAGACAATCATCATCAACAGCGGGTTCATTAAAGACCATAAAATACCCAGAATGGAATTCTTATAACGAACCTTTAGATCGCGGATAACTAAATTGCGAACCAGATCACGATATTGAATGAGGTGGAGCAGCGGTTGAAGTGAGCTGAGTAGAAAGCCGGTAAAACTACGCTGACCTGTCTGGTCCTTGATACCCGTGATGATGGTTTGCTTTCGGTTTACCGGATTTATCTGCATCCTAGCCATAAATGATGTTAAACAATAAATAAAAATCAGCGCCCGCCTTTCGGCTTTGTCGGCGCTGCTTCGGATAATTAGTCTCCACTTGCCAACTTAATACGCTCCGCGCCGGTCGAGCACGGCCTTGATCGTACGCCACAATATTTGAATATCAAACCAAAGGGAGTAGTGCTCTATGTAATACAGGTCCTCATCAGTATACAGGTGCATCGGTTTGCTGGAACGCCCGTTAACCTGCCACCAGCCGGTCAAGCCCTGGGGCACCTCGAAGCGCTTGCGCTGCCAAGGCTCGTACCGGTCAACGAGCCAGGGCAATTCCGGACGCGGCCCAACTAGGCTCATTTCTCCCTTCAGAATATTGAACAGCTGAGGCAATTCATCCAGGCTGGTGCGACGTAAAAAGCGCCCAAACCGGGTGACCCGAGGATCATCGTAGAACTTATGCAGCAGGTGCCCGGTAGCCGTGGTCCGGTTAAGCTCATCTTGTTGGATTTCGGCATCGTGAATCATCGTGCGAAACTTGTACATATTGAATAACCGCCCATTTTCGCCAACGCGCTGCTGCCTGAAGATAATCGGTCCGGCCGAATCTCGCTTGATAATGAGGGCAATGATCGCCATCATGGGCATAATTAAAACCAGGCTAATCGACCCGACGAGCAGGTCGAATGTGCGCTTAACCAGCCGTTGCAGCGGATCGAGGGCCGGCTCGCGCAGGGTGACCAGGGGCATCCCGCCCAGATCCTCAATAACCGAGCGTAAGAAGACCAGATCGAAGAAATCAGGAACAACTCTAACGTTGACCTTCAATGACTGAAGATCCGTCACTAACTTGACCAACGTGATATGAGCGTGCATAGGCAGCGCGAAAATAACTTCGTTTATGTTTTGCTCTTGGACGACTTGAACGGTGTTTTGAAGCGGACCAAAATAAGGATGGCCGGCCGTGTTCGCTTGGGGGTTATCATCCATAAAACCGGCGAATCGCAATCCGGTCCAGCGATGTTCTACGACCATATTTGCCGCATTGCGTCCCGCCGAGCCCGCTCCTACGATCAAGACCCGGCGTGAGCCATATCGTTTGTGGCCGAATAAGCGTAAGACAAAACGAAACCCCAGGCGATAGGCGATGAGCAGGATTAGGCTGATAAGTGCAAACGATAGTACCTGCAGACGAGAAGTATCGCGAAAGGAAAAATAAAGTGATCCGGCAAAGGCTAAGGCCGTAGCCGCGTGAGCAGCTACGAGCCGGCCCAATTCGTCGATTAGCCGCAAATTTTTGGGGAGATTGTACACGTCTATGAGTAGGAACCCGGTTCCCCAAATTAAGAGGGCGATCGCATAAATAGGCCAGGCCAACCAGACGCTGTCAAATGGGATGGGTTTGCCAAAATTCAATTGAGGACGCAGCCAACTGGCCAGGTACAAGGCTGTTGCAATTAGCGATAAATCTCCAAGCAATAAAGCCAAGCGGATACTAACTCGCCTGAACATGGTGAGGCTCCTTCGTAAATACGTCCCTCAATCTCCCTGCCCTAGAGGGATGCCATTGACTCTGTCCCCGCGGCGAGGTAGGCTGAAGAAAGATCAGAATCTTAATCACCTCTGTCCGCAGCGTTATCGCGGGCCCGCGCTGCACCCTCATGATGATTTCTCTACAACTTCAGTCCTTTTTTGGAGATGTGGTAAGTCTGATGCATTACCACCTTGCATTATACTCCAGAGACAGTTCCTGAGGCAAGATCAATCGACCCGGCTGCAGGGCTAGAGCAAAGTCCGGAAGCTCCGGCTCGGAGAGGGCCGGCACTTCCTGCGGCCGGGGGGAGGCTGCGCACTGACCGCCTCGGAGCATATTCTAACTAATCTGACAATCGACTTTGCTTCAGCCCGACCCCGGCTAAGCCTGTCCTAAATCCTAGCTGACAGTCACCGACCATCAGTTTATTGTCGCCAATTTCGCCTAAAATTCCGGACGCCCCCGGGCCGGCATGATGGCATATCGTTTTAGGCCGATCGCTTGGGCCAGCACAAGCAATACAAACAGAGGATTGTACACCAAGTAGCGATACCACAAGCGCCGGGGTTCGTGCAGCAGACGGAACAGCCATTCCAAACCGTTGCGCTGCATCCAGGCCGGGGCTTGGGGAATTCGGCCTGTGTGGAAATCAAAGGCCGCTCCAACCCCGATCAAGACCGGTGCTGTTAGTTGGTCTCTATGGGCGGCCATCCACAAGTCTTGCTTGGGCGTGCCAAGCCCAACCCAAACCACATCGGGTGCGGCCTGGTTAATTTGAGTCACGATACGGGCGTCCTCCGAAGGTGTCAGCGCCCGAAAGGGGGGAGAGTAGGTGCCGGCCACATGCAGTTCGGGAAAACGCGCTCGCAGTTTCTCCGCCAACAGTTCCGGTGTGCCGTCTACGCCCCCGTAGAAGTAGTGTCGATATCCACAAGACGCACTACGTTCACACAGCGCAAGCATCAAATCGGGCCCGTAAACGCGACCAACCTTGGCCCGACTTTGCCGTTGACCAAGCCATACCAGGGGCATACCGTCGGGAGTCGCTAACCCCGCTCTATTTACGGCCCGGCGCATCCGTTCATTCTGCTGACATTCCATGACCGTGTGAACCGTGCAGACGCAAACGTACTCGCGGGCCCGGTTTTCAACCCAGGCCGAAATGAGGGCCACGGCCTGGGCCATGGTAGTGGCACTAATCCCAACGCCCAGGATGTTGACCCGTGGGGGTGAATTTCGGCGTGGTACCCCGCTTATCTCTCCAATCTTTAATCTCCAATCTATATTTCGCGACGATGGGCCAGATACCATTCAATAGTCTTTTTCAATCCGTCACGAAAATCGGTGTGGGCTTCGAAGCCAAATTCCTGCCTGGCCCGGGTCGTATCGAGCGAGCGGCGCGGTTGGCCGTCCGGTTTGGTGCTATCCCAGACAATTTCGCCCCGAAATCCGGTTAACTCGGCGATAAGTTTCAACAATTCTCTGATTGAAATTTCCATGTGAGAGCCAATGTTAACCGGCTCCGGCTTATCATAGTTTTCAGCTGCCAGCACGATGGCCCTGGCCGCATCCTCAACGTATAAAAATTCGCGCGAGGCGCTGCCGCTGCCCCAAGCCCCAATTTGGCGGTCGCCGTGCTCGACCGCGTCAACACATTTTTTGATCAGGGCCGGGATCACATGGGAACTGCGCGGGTCGAAGTTATCGCCAGGACCGTAAAGGTTGACCGGCAGCAGATAAATGGCGTTGAAACCATACTGCTGGCGATAGGCCTGCCCTTGCACCAGGAGCATTTTTTTGGCCAGGCCGTACGGGGCATAGGTTTCCTCGGGATAGCCATCCCACAGATTCTCTTCTCTGAAAGGAACGGGCGTAAATTTGGGATAGGCGCAGATAGTGCCGATGGACACAAATTTTTCTACACCCGCCAAGCGGGCCTGCTCCATCAACAGCGCACCCATCATTAAGTTGTCGTAGAAAAATTCACCCGGCCGTTCACGATTGATGCCGATGCCGCCGACTTTAGCCGCCAGGTGGATCACGATGTCCGGCCGGCCATCCTCGTAGGCCCGCACTACATCGGAAAACCGGGTTAAATCGTACTCCCGGTGCGCAGGGACAAAAATCTGCTGTAACTCGTTTCGTCGCAGAGCGGCAATCACATAGCGGCCCAAAAACCCGTCGCCGCCGGTGATCATAATTCGTTTGTTGCGTAAATTCATACGTCTTATCCCTGGTGCAACATTACGCTGGTATGTATGCTCCGCTTCCGAGAAAATCTCAGCGGCCTGGTTGAGATAACTTTCCGCCATCTCGTAATTAGTCATATTTCGAAGACCTCTCCCGGTGCGTAGTCCGGTTTCAGTTCCCAATAACGAATCTGGCCTCGCTTCAACCGTCGTGCTCCCAGCCGCTTAAAGGAGTCGCGCAGCCCGTCCAGAATAGTCGAAAAAAAACTCTCACGCTCGTGGAGGATGATCGCATCCTCGACCAGATCAAAGTAGAGCGGCGTCACGTGCTCGGCTTCCTCAGGAGTTTTCAGGACGGGGCAGAAATCTGTCAAAACGCCTTGATGGCGTAGAGCGAGGAGCCTTGATTCTAGCCGATCGTCCGCCACTTCCAGATACTGTTGCCGCGCCAGCCGGCCATTAGGCAGGCCGGAGACAATTACCAACAAGTCAATATCAGACCGGGAGCTGGCCTCGCCGCGCGCAACCGAACCAAAGAGGACCACAGCCACCAGCGAATCCCCCAAGATATCCTGCAGAGCTTTGGTATATGCCTTGGCCAGTTCCTTAAGGACCCTGTTTAGATTTGTTGGATCGATTTCAATTGGCTTAGTTTGCATTTTCCCTCGTGTCTAAAGACAATAGTTTTGTGCATGTTATGATCGTAATTTGCCACGTATTAAGTCATAGCGTAATCGCATCCAGGTCACGCCCTGTGGCCCTAAGGATAGGGCCAGCAGGTGGGGCAAGAAGCGAAATGAGGGATGGAAGTTTCTCACGGTCATTTTCCAAAAGCGAGCTGCTCCGGTCCAGTCAGCCAAAGTTATCCGGCGCACCGTCTCGGCAAAATAAGCGGCGGCACGCTCAGCTCGGAAGCGGCGAGGGATATCCGGGCCCCCATAACGGCGCGCTACGGCTTCAATTTCCTGGATGCGCCGTAGGGTGGCTTGCGTTGTCTTGGCTTGATGATGAAATCGTTCCCTGGCCAGCGGTACGGGCAAATAATGCAGCGGATATTTTTGGGCTACCCGCAGCCAGTACTCATAATCCAGGCAGTACCTTAAAGATTCGTCCAAATACCCCAACTCATCAAGGAGCTTGGCCCGCCAGAATGTGGCCGGCTGGACAATAAAATCACCAACTGTGGCCAGTTCGTCAAAATTTGTCGCTTTGACGTTACCGCGACGACCGTAAGCTTGCCCTCTTTCGTCAATAGCTTCGGCATCTCCGTAGACCAACTGGGCCTCCGGATGCCGGTCAAAATAGCTGGCCACGGTTTGAAGTGCTCCCGAGGTAAATTCGTCGTCGGCGTTGAGCCAGCACACAATATCCCCACTTGCTCGTTTCAGCCCTTTATTGATGGCCTCCGCCTGGCCCCGGTCAGCCTCTGAGACCCAGGTCAAACGCGTTTGATACTTTTTTAGAATAGTCAGGCTGCCATCAGTTGAACCACCATCGATAACAATGTGCTCAAGCCGGCCATAATCTTGGTTCAACACGCTTTGAATCGTACGTTCTATGAATTCGGCCTGGTTAAGTGATGGCGTTACAATCGAAATTTTTAAATCATTCATAATCCGGGGCAATATTTTACAAATAGATGATAAGACAGCCCGCCGGCCAGTCGTTTTGTTATTTTGAAAATTAATATCAGTTTAGGCCAGCTTTGGAGTGACCGGCTCGGTTTTATGGCCTGCAGAAAATAATGCCAGGCTTCTTTAGGATTATTTTCGCGAAATGCGTGAATACCTTGATGAAAATTGGTATAGGCCCAGCGCATTTCCTCTATCGTCAATGCTGAGGGTCGATAGGGGAGGGACTCTTCGGCAAAAGCAGTGTAAACCTGCTGCAGCTTATTTTGCCGGTTGTAGGCTGAAATGGCTGCAAAATGCATTTCAAGGTTGTAAATGCCCCACCGAAAATTAAATTCCTCGTCCTCAGCCAGCCGGTAGGGCAGCTGATCGTTTTCCAACAAATCTAACCAATGGCGTAAATCTTGCATGCTCCAGCCGTTGGTAATTGACTGCGCCGTGGTGTTTTGGCCGTAGCTGGTGCGATAGTTGGCCAGCCGGCGGGCAACATAGCCGACCGGGTAATTGGCCGCGATTCTGACCCACATCTCCCAATCGGCGTGAAGCCGCATCTGTTCGACAAAGCCACCCAACCGCTCGTAACAGGCGCGACGGACGCACACGGTCGGCGAGCGGATAATACAGGATTGGAGCAGCCGGGGTAGAAACGAGGCGCGATCCCGTACCCAAGACCTCAGGAAACGCATCTCCGGTTCGCGACGGTCATCCGGATAGATTAAATTGAGACCGGAAAACAGTAATCCCACGGTTTCATTATTTCGGAAAAACTCGACCATCGTCTCTAAATAGTCGGGTTCGTAAAAGTCATCTGCATCCAGTTTAGCGACAAGTTCACCACGACACTTGCTCAGGCCGATATTCCAATTCGGAGCCATACCTGTATTTACGGGATTATGGTAAATTCTCACGCTTGAATGGGATTGGTACTGCTTAAGGATGTCAGCTGTGTTGTCGGTTGAGCAATCGTCGATTATGATCAGTTCATAGTTCGAATAGGTTTGAGATAACACGCTTTCGATGGCTTGTGTCAAGAACTGTCCGGCGTTATAGGCCGGGATAAATATGCTAACCAGTGGATTTGACTTTGATGTCTCGGTCATTGTTAGCTCCGGTAGAGGCTGTTTGTAAGATAGTAGCGAGAAAAGCAGTTGCCTGAAGTCGTCCAAATTGACCACGCCTAATACCCAGATGGCAAAGAAGTAAGCGAGCGCACCCAGGCCAACCTGCAAAATCAAGCCGTTTGGAGATAAAATGGTAACGACCCCGATTAATATCAATGTGGCCGCGAGCGGCTTTAATACCACATTTCCAAAATTGATAGATTTGAATTCTCGTTTCAGATGGTGGATATAAAGCAAGATCAATACGAGCTCGGAAGCGACGGATACAACGGCAGCGGCCAGAAAACCATAGGTCGGTACCAACCACAGGTTTAGCACCACGTGGAGCAGCGCGGCAAACAGCAGCGTTTGCACGGCCACTTTTTCTCTGTTGGTGACAAGCAGGACGTATCTGAAAAACTCTGAAATGGAAACGAGCGGCAATATCCAGATGATAATCGCCAAAGCCAGCGCGGTGGGGGCATATTGCGCGCCATAGAGCAGCTCTACGGTTTTGCCTGCTACTAAGGAAATACCGCCGGCAATCGGCAGCGCAATGACCAGTAGATATTTGATGGCAAATTCATAAATACTCGCCATGAGCCGCGGATCTTCGGTAAACTGCCGGCTTAGCCTCGGGTACAGGGCAGCGTTAACAGAGCTTGAAATAACAATAATTCCTAAGATGATGGCGTGAGCCGCACCATACCAGCCCACTACCTGGTTGGTCCAGAACCAGGCCAGGATGATGAGATCAATACGTAAGGACCAATTGACCCACAATTTAATGAGTCCAAAAGGGATCGAGACTTTGATATAATCAGCCCACAAAGCGGGATTAATTTGCCACTACAAGTCG
>JBFGLD010000225.1:0-7607 GCA_041576335.1 Anaerolineae bacterium
CAATCAATCCCCGGCTATAAGCACAAGTCGGCTCACCCGTGCCGGGTACAGGCAAAGCCGACTCAAATTGGGTTCTCATAGGTCAAAGGAGTCTGCTTAAGCAGACTTTGGCTGTCAGCCCTGAGCTTCAGCTTGGGGTAAACGCTTCAAATTAGGAGGCAATACCCCTCCAAAAACCTTGACAATCCTTAAAAATTATGATAAAGTCTGCATCAATTCAGATTTGATAGGCCATGACTAGGAATAGTAACGCCTAAAGCGACGTTCAGAGAGCCGGTCGGCGGTGTGAATCCGGTACGAGCGCGAGGCGTGAATGGACCTACGAGCCGCGTTCCGAAAATCAGCCCTTGAGCTTATGAGTAGGCAACGCCGGAGACTCCACCGTTACCTGGGAGCTGGGTATTCAAGCGGGTCGGTAGTGATTAATTTTTATTTTTAGAGATTGGTCAGTACCAACTGACAGCCGCGTACCTGATAAGTGAGACTGGCTAACCGAGGCTGACCCGTGTGATTCAGGCGAGGTTTTTTTCGGTAATGGCCGGTTTAAGTGGGGTGGCACCGCGGGAGTTAAAAACCTCTCGTCCCTGAAAAACCTTTGGCTAAGGTTTTTTGGAGACGAGAGGTTTTTTGGTTGGCACTAGATAGACGCTTATTCTAATAAACAGGTTTTGGAGGCAAACTATGTACAAACCAACTTTGGAGCAGGTAGAAGTGATGGCCGAAAAAGGCAATCTAATCCCCATTCATCGGGATTTGCCGGCGGATATGGAGACACCGGTCAGTATCTACCTAAAGTTGCAGGATGAGGGGCCCTGTTTCTTGCTCGAGTCCGTCTCAGGTGGCGAGCAAGTGGCTCGCTACTCCTTTATTGGGGTGCGCCCGCGGGGGTTGATGACGACCTTTGGCAATGAGGTATATATCTCCAGCGATGGTCACGGCCGCACCATTGTTCTGGAAAACGGACTCGATCCCCTGGGTACGCTTAAAGCCGAAATGGCCAGGTATAAGCCGGTGCGCCTGGCTGATTTGCCTCGGTTCATCGGAGGCGCCGTTGGTTTTATTAGCTATGATGGGGTCCGTCGCTTCGAAAAATTGCCGGACAACAATTCCGATGACCTCAATGTGCCTGAAATGGCTTTTATGATTGCCCACACCGTGGTCGTATTTGATCACGCCCGGCAGCGCCTGCAAGTGGTGGCCAATGCCGATTTAACCCGAGGCGATGCTCGCACAGCCTACCGGCGCGCTGTCTCGCGTATTGACGAAGTCGTGGCTCGGTTGAATGCGCCGCTGCCCGAAATCTACATGCCGTCTGACATTCACCACAACGGCTTGGAGTCGAACTTTACTCAAGAAGCGTACAAGAAAATTGTTGAGAATGCCAAACAATACATAGCCGCCGGCGATATTTTTCAAGTCGTTCTGTCGCAGCGCCTCACCCGCCGAACAAACGCCCACCCTTTTAGCATTTATCGGGCCTTGCGCATGCACAATCCTTCACCCTACATGGTCTTTATGCGCTTTCCGGGCGGTATCGGCAGCCGGCCGCTGCACATTATTTCGGCCAGCCCGGAGATGCACGTCCGTTTTGAAGAAGGCATAGCCGAATTGCGGCCTATTGCCGGAACCCGCTGGCGGGGTTTAACCGTTGAGGAGGATGTGGCTCTGGCAGCGGAACTACTGGAGGACGAAAAAGAACGGGCCGAACACATTATGTTGGTTGATTTAGGTCGCAACGACTTGGGACGCGTGTGCGACTATAACACCATTCGGGTTGAGGAATTGATGGTCGTGGAGCGATACTCGCATGTTATGCACATTGTTTCGGATATTAAAGGGAAACTCAAATCCGGCTGTGACGCGTTTGATCTGCTCCGAGCCACTTTTCCTGCCGGTACGGTCACCGGCGCGCCTAAAGTGCGGGCAATGGAAATTATCGACGAGCTCGAAACAACCCGGCGCGGCGTTTATGCCGGAGTGATTGGCTACATCGGTTACGACGGCACGATGGACTCGTGTATTGCCATCCGAACAGCTATTATGCAAGGCGATACGGTGCACATCCAGGCCGGGGGTGGCATTGTGGCCGATAGCGTTCCCCAAAAAGAGTATGCAGAGAGTTGGAATAAAGCCAAAGCCATGGCCGAAGCCGTCGATTACGCTGAACAGTCACGATAATATTTCTGTTAATACGCCGGAGGGACAAAATGATTTTAGTCATTGATAATTACGACTCGTTTACCTATAACTTGGTTCAATATTTGGGCGAGTTAGGTTATGCCGTTGAAGTGCGCCGCAATGACGCCATCACCCTGGATGAAATAGCGGCGATGAAACCGGACCAAATTGTCATTTCCCCTGGACCGGGTACACCGGACGACGCCGGAATCTCAGTAGACTTGATCAAACGTTTCTATCAAGAGATTCCCATCTTGGGTGTGTGTCTGGGCCACCAGGCTATCGGGCAAGCGTTTGGGGGCAAGGTCGTACGCGCCAAGAAAATTATGCACGGGAAAGTCTCGCCGGTTGAGCATATTCAGCAAGGCATATTTTACAACCTGCCCAGCCCTCTGACTGCGACCCGCTACCACTCTCTGGTCGTAGAAGAGCCGCTGCCCGACTGCCTTGAAATTACGGCGCGTGGTAAAGACGCCGAGGTGATGGCGCTGCGGCACACTGATTATCCGGTGGTGGGCGTCCAGTTTCACCCGGAATCAATCTTGACCGAATACGGTCACGAAATGCTGCGTAACTTTTTGCAGATCGAAGCGAGTGACTTGGGCCCGGCCAAACCCGCGCCTGCACCGGCAGCCGCAGAGACGAGAGCGACGCCGCAACCGGTCGTAATCATGCCGATCAAAACCGCCATCAATAAAGTGATCAACGGCGAGTCACTCTCGCCTGAAGAGGCCGAGGAAGTCATGTCGCAGATAATGACCGGTGAAGCGACCCCGGCCCAGATCGGCGCTTACCTGACTGCCCTGCGAATGAAAGGAGAAACAGTTGAAGAAGTGACGGGTAGTGCCCGGGCCATGCGTCGTTCGGCCGTGCCGGTCAAGCCAATTACCCCACCTGATCAACTGGTTGATGTTGTTGGTACTGGTGGCGACGGAGCCGGGACATTTAATATCAGCACGACAGCGGCCTTTGTGGTTGCCGGAACAGGGCAGAAAGTTGCCAAGCACGGTAATCGGGCCGCCAGCAGTAAAAGTGGAAGCGCTGATGTGCTGGCCGCGCTGGGGGTTAATCTGGATTTGGCCCCTGAGCAGGTTGCCGAAGCCATTGACAAGGTCGGCATTGGCTTTCTATTCGCCGTAAAGCACCATCCGGCCATGAAACACGCCATCGGGCCTCGCCGTGAATTGGGCGTACGAACCGTTTTCAATATTCTCGGGCCGCTTACCAATCCGGCCAATGCCCGATCTTTAATTGTGGGCGTGTATGACGGCAATCTGACCGAGCCGTTAGCTCGCGTGTTGGGCGAGTTGGACTGCAAAAGCGCGTTTGTGTTTCATGGTCACGGCGGACTTGACGAACTGACGACGACCGGCCCCAACAAAGTGAGCCGGTTGAAGGCGGGGCAGGTAACCACAGAAACACTCGATCCGCTCGAGCTGGGCTTTGCCCGGGCCGCGCCAACCGATTTAAAGGGGGGCACGCCTGAAGAAAATGCCGAGATTACCCGTAATATTCTCTCAGGTCGTCAAAACGGACCCCGTCGGGATGTAGTCGTGCTCAATGCGGCCACTGCCTTGGTGGCCGCCGGTCGGGCTGAAGATGTGAGGCAGGGTATCAAGCTCGCTGACGAGAGCATCAATAGCGGTGCAGCATTGGCGGTGCTTGATAAGTTTGTTGCCTTCACGCGGCAAATTGGAAAGTAAGTAGGCCGCGATTGAATTAAATGGCTTCGGCTGTAAGAAAAAAGATGAGCGCTGTGAATCAAGGCTGTCAATTTCGCCACAGTCGTCAACGGCATTGGCGCCGGCCGGGCTAATTCAGCAGATAATCGGAATATCCTTTGACTTCGTTAGCAGAATCACTATGACTATTCTTGATGAAATCGTAAAATACAAACGCACCGAGGAACTGCCCCGGCACATGCAAATTCGCGAGTCGGCCTTGGTGCGGGCTGAAGCTGCGTTGGCCCCCAAACCCAGGGATTTTGTGGCTGCCCTGCGTTCTACAGACCGCGTCGCCTTGATTGCCGAGGTAAAAAAAGCTTCCCCCAGTAAGGGCTTGCTGCGGCACAAGTTTGATCCGCTCGAACTGGCCAACGATTATGCAGCTAACGGGGCGGCCGCAATTTCGGTACTTACAGACGTC
Source organism: Anaerolineae bacterium (assembly GCA_041576335.1). Lineage (GTDB taxonomy): Bacteria > Chloroflexota > Anaerolineae > 4572-78 > J111 > JANQQF01. The sequence continues at coordinate 4,324 of JBFGLD010000225.1, forward strand.
AAATATTTTCAGGGCAAATTGGAATATCTGATCCAAATCCGCGATCATTTGAAAAAGGCGGTGCGGCAACCGGTTCCGCCTCTCTTGCGTAAAGATTTTATTTTTGACCCTTACCAAATCTACGAGGCACGTTCTGCCGGTGCTGATGCGCTGCTGCTCATTGCGACGGTGCTGAACGACGCGGAAATGGCCGATTTATTAGCACTGACCCATAAATTGGCCATGACTGCGCTTGTCGAAGTACACGACCGGGCCGAACTGGAGCGCGTGCTGCCCTTGCAGCCGCGTCTTATCGGGGTTAACAATCGCGATCTGCGTGATTTTTCGGTCAACTTAAACACGTGTATCGAATTACGTCAAAATGTACCTGCCGAAATTTGCTTTGTAGCCGAGAGCGGTATCCATACCGCTGCTGACGTGGCCCGCCTTGCTCAAGAAGGGATTGATGCAATATTGGTTGGTGAGGCACTGGTCAAATCAAAAAATGCCGGAAAAAAGGTGCGGGAATTACTAGATTATGGGAGAGGGGTGAAGTCGTAACAAGTGACTGTCACCTTTCAATCTCGACAATGTGGCTATTCAGATTACCTTTTGAAATTCAAGTACTGTGTCGGTAATTTAGGCCATTTGTTCACCAGGACTATGGTCCAGTATACTTGGGATGATCAACATCCGACAGGCTTGTGGGTAGGCCAGCTTATGACCAAAGTCAAGATTTGTGGTATTACCAATTTAGAGGATGCCCGGCAGGCCGTAGCGGCCGGCGCAGATTTACTGGGCTTCATTTTTTACGAACCAAGCCCTCGCTATGTCAGTCCGAAACTAGTTCGAGATATCGTGAGCGGTATCAGGGTTCAAGTTTCAAGTCGGGGTTGGCAAGCGGTGCGGGGCACACCTGGCGCATTAGGGCCAAGCCTTCCGGAGGGGCAATATCAGGAGCCGCGTTTAGCCGGTCTCGTTGGCGTCTTTGTCAATGCCTCACTTGAAACGGTTAGCCACATTCTCAACTATTGCCAACTCGACGCCGCCCAGCTTCACGGAGAGGAATCGCCGGAATTTGTCAACCATTTTGAGGGGCGGGCCTATAAGGCCATGCGTCCGCAGTCACAGGCGGACGCCGATGAGTTCATCCAGGCGTATCAACGTTTGGTACCTCCGGCCTGCGCTTTTGCAGGGGCGCTGCCCTGCTTCTTAATTGACGCTTATCATCCCCAGCTTTACGGTGGCACCGGTCGCGTCACCGATTGGACGGTGGCAGCAAACATCGCCCGGCACTACCCGATTATGCTGGCGGGCAGCCTCACCACGGCGAACGTAGCCGAGGCCATCCGGGCCGTACACCCTTGGGGTGTCGACGTGAGCAGCGGCGTCGAGGCCGCCAAAGGCAAAAAAGATCACGACAAGGTGCGGGCGTTTGTGAGAACGGTGAAAAACTCAGCAGCCAATTCTTTTCAAGGAGAATTCAATGAATAAAGGAAAGTTTGGTCCCTACGGCGGTCAATTTGTGCCGGAAACGTTAATGCCGGCCCTAGGCGAGCTAGAAGCAGCCTATCAAACAGCCAAGGCAGATCCGGAATTTGAGGCCCAACTGGACCATCTGCTCAAGACTTATGTGGGCCGGCCAACTCCCCTGAGCTATGCCGGGCGATTAACGGCCCATTTGGGTGGAGCAAAAATTTACCTTAAGCGCGAGGATTTAAGCCACACCGGGGCGCACAAGATCAACAATGCCCTCGGGCAAGCGCTGTTAGCCAAACGGATGGGCAAACGACGGATCATTGCCGAGACAGGGGCCGGCCAACACGGCGTCGGCGCGGCAACCGCCTGTGCGCTGCTCGGTTTAGAGTGCATTGTTTACATGGGGGAGGTCGATATTGCCCGGCAGCAGCCGAACGTCTTTCGCATGAAACTGGTCGGCACCGACGTGCGCCCCGTCAGTAGCGGCAGCCGGACTTTGAAGGATGCGATCAACGAAGCCATTCGGGATTGGGTTACCAACGTTCGCACCAGCTATTATTTGCTGGGCTCGGCCTTGGGACCCCACCCCTACCCGACTATGGTTCGCGATTTCCAAAGCGTGATTGGACGCGAAGCCCGCACCCAGATGCTGGAAGCAGAGGGCCGTCTGCCTGACTTGCTGGTGGCTTGCGTTGGGGGAGGCTCCAATGCCATCGGCTTGTTTCATCCGTTCCTCGAGGATCGAGGTATTGATATGTTGGGGGTTGAGGCGGGTGGCAGCGGTATAGAGAGCGGTAAGCACGCGGCTCGCTTCGCCCCTCCCCCGGCCAATGGTCAAGAGACCGGGGTCGAGGCCCGCCTGGGGGTACTACACGGCACCAAATCGTACGTTTTACAAACGCCCGACGGGCAAATTGCTGAAACCCACTCCATCAGTGCCGGCTTAGATTACCCCTCGGTTGGCCCGGAGCACGCCTGGCTTCGAGATCAGGAGCGGGCCGGCTACACCTTCGCCACCGATGACGAAGCGCTGGCCTCGGTCAAAATTCTGAGCGAAATGGAAGGTATCATTCCGGCTCTGGAATCGGCTCATGCCGTCGCCGAAGTGGTCAAGCGTGCACCACACATGCCCAAAGATAGTATCATAATCATCAACCTTTCCGGCCGCGGCGATAAAGATTTGGATACGATAATGCGGGAATTGGGAAAAAAGGTGTCATAAATCTAAAAATTGAATTCAATACAAGATTTATTGATCGAACTACGTAGTGCCTGGTGCGTAATGTGTCACAAACCTACCCACTACGAAATATTCTTGAACGCAAGGAGTTTTCTATGGCCGATCAACCTACTAAAAAACGCGTTTTCTCCGGGATTCAGCCGTCAGGAAATCTGACCATCGGCAACTACTTGGGGGCCATTAAGAATTGGGTGGCTGAACAGCATAAATATTACAATGTTTTTTGCGTCGTTGACCTGCACGCCTTGACCGTACCCCAGGATCCGGCGGTGCTCCTTCAAAAAACCCGTGAGGTCGCCTTGCTCTATTTGGCCTGCGGCATCGACCTGGAACATTGCGCCATTTTTGTCCAAAGCCATATTTCGGCCCACTCGGAACTGACTTGGCTGCTCAACTGTATTACCCCGGTCGGTTGGCTGGAGCGCATGACTCAATATAAAGACAAAAGCGCCAAGCAGGAGAGCATTGGCACCGGCCTGCTCGATTACCCGGTCTTAATGGCTGCCGATATCTTGCTGTACGATACGCATTATGTGCCGGTGGGTGAGGATCAAAAGCAGCACCTGGAGATTACCCGCGACATTGC
>JBFGLD010000226.1:0-7590 GCA_041576335.1 Anaerolineae bacterium
CACTGAGGGCAAAGACTTTGAGCTTAAAAGCGTTCGTATCAATACCCACCGTCTCGGCGGCCACTTCACTGGCATGCAGGGCTCTCATTGCCCTGCCCACCCGTGAGTTGACAATATTGAGCGAGACGGCAATCACAATCAAGGTAAAAATCCAAAACACGTAAAAATAGTGGGTATCGTTGGTGAGGACCAACGACCCCACCCTAAAGTCGGGAACACCCCTAAAACCGGATGGGCCACCGGTCCACTCTACCTCCTGGGTAAGTACCAGAAACAGAATGACGTTCATGCCCAGGGTAGCCATAGCCAGGTAATGGCCACGCAGCCGAAAGATCAGCATACCAACTAAATAGGCCAATCCGGCTGAGAGCAGTATTCCGGCCAGGAGCGACAGCCAGGGAGAAAGCGAAAAGGTGGCTGATAGAATAGCCGTGGTGTACGCGCCAATACCGAAAAATGTGGCCTGGCCTAAGGAAATTTGCCCGGCGTAACCCATAAGTAGCGAAAGACCAATCGTCAGAATGGTGAATTGGGCTACGAAAATCAAGATGGTTAGAATGTAATTGTTCTGGATATTAGGCGGGATTAAGGCCAGGACCACGGCCAAGATGGCGATGCCGATGACGCTTGGAAATCGACGGATTAGTTGAAGTTTAGATCCGCCGGCCTGACTTAGGCCGCGTACTGCGTCCTCGGCCTGGAGGGCGTCAACCCGAAGGTGTTTCGACAGCGCAGATTCCGGATTGCGCGCCCGTATCTCCGGCGGGAGTTTGGATTGGTCCATTGGATGTTGGTTTGCTCCTTGTTTCCCGATACCCCCTCACAATCCGGCTTGCTCGGGTGCGGCTGCCCGTCCGCGCAGTAAGCCACCCAGTCGTATCGCCAAAACCACGAATAGCACAAAAAATGCGACCGCATCTTTGTAACCGGATGAAATGAGCCCGGCACTGAAAGACTCTAATATCCCCAGCAGCAGGCCGCCAACCACCGCACCGACTGGGCTCGACATGCCGCCCATAATCGCAGCCACGAAACCCTTAAGCGAGAGGATTAACCCCCGGTCGTAGGTCATGAATGTAATCGGCGCAATTACGATTCCGGCGATAGCTGTAGTTGCAGCACTCAAACCAAAGGCCAGCAGCGCCATACGCCGCGGGTTGATGCCCATCAGCCGGGCTGCACCGGCGTTAACAGCGCAAGCCCGCAGTGCCTTGCCGATGAGGGTGTAGTTGAAAAAGAGGTAGAGTATGATCAACAAAATGATAGTCACGGCGATCACCCAGACGCCTTGGCGGGTGAGAATGGCCCCAGAAATTTTAAGGGGTGTTCCTTTGGTGAAGGCCGGCAGTCGGAAAGGATCGGTTCCCCAAATCATTAAGGCTACACCGCGGAAGACTAAAGCCGCGCCGATGGTAATAATGATCATATTAAGCACTGACGCCTTCCGCGCCGGCTGGATACCTACCCGGTACAGCAACAGCCCCAGGAGCGAGGCAACAGCCACGCCGAAGAGGGCTGCCAGTGGCAGGGGCCAGCCCCACTCGAAATGTACATTTCCGCTTAGTAACCTGATTTTCTGGGATACGGTGATAGCGGTCAAGGCCCCATAAACGGCAAATTCACCCTGGGCGAAATTTATGATGCCGGTGACATTATAGATGGTAACAAAGCCTAACGCAATCAGGGCATAGATACTGCCCACGGTAAGGCCAGAAACCAGGAACTGAATTAGCTGATCTTGAAGGGTCAAGCCGGCCTCCTTGATTTATTTAATATTTTGTTTCAACCCCTCTTTTCATCAAGTTGGCCCAGGTTCGGGAGCGTGATCGAAGTCCAGACTCCCAAACCTGGCTTGGTCGTCACCCGGTAACGCCTGTCGAAGCGTCAGTTCTCTTCAACCTTGGTTGCTGAAGTTAAATCGCTGCGGGTGCGCTCAATAAGGCAATCACTGTGACCCCTTACCGTGCAGCTCCTACGGTGCATCCATATACGCATCCGGCGCAATATAAACCCAGCCACCGTCCTTAATTTCAACCAGGACCAGCGACTCCTTACCGATGCCGTTGTGGTCCTCAGAAGAGAGGTTGAACACCCCGGATATGCCGGCAAAGTTCTGGATGCTTTCCAGGTGATCACGGATGGCCGCCGGGTCAGGCCCAACCGCCTCTAAGGCTGAAAAGGCCATCTGCATCGAATCCCAGGCATGCCCGCCAAACGTGCTGGGCGTGGCCCCACCGGTATAGTCGGTATAGTCGGCGATGTAATTCAGCAGGACGGCCCTCTGGGGATCGTCTTCAGGCAACCCCTCGGCTACAAGCAGCTTGCCGATGGGGAAGAGGACGCCCTCGGCAGCCTCGGCGGCCAGGTCAATAAAGGCTTGGTTGCCGATGCCGTGGTTGTGGATCATCGGCATCTCTAGCCCCAAATCCCGGAACTGCACGGTCAGCGGTGCGCCCTCGCCTGGGGTGGCGTGGACGATCAGCGCCTCTGCCCCGGAACCGGCGACCTGGGTCAACTGGGCTGAGAAATCGGTGTCGCCCGGTTCGAAGGCGCCTTCGTACACAATCTCGATACCCAGGTCGGTGGCCACTTCTTGCAGAGCGGTGATCGAGTCCGCCCCAAAAGCATTGTTGACTCCGAGAGAAGCGATTTTGGTGATCCCGTTGGCGGTCATCCAGTCGCCCTGAACCTGGGCTACGGGTAGGTTGGTTTGAGGCGTCTTGAAGATCCACTTGCGCTCCTCGACGGGCTGGATAATGGCGCTGGAAGAGGCGTTGGAGATGAAGGGGATGCCTGCTTCAGTAATGGTGTCGATCACGGCGATGCTGGCGGGACTGCCGGTGCCGCCGACGATGATCGGTACCTGATCCTGTTCGATGAACTTCTTGACGATCAGTACAGCTTCATCCGGGCTGGTCTGGTCATCTTCGAAGAGGGCCTCGATCGGGTGCATCAATCCATCTGGCCCTTCAATGCCCCCGGCGGCGTTAACTTGCTCAACCAGCATCATAGCGGTATCCCGCTCGGGAATGCCCAAAGACGAGGCAGGACCCGTGACCGAGAAGAAGAGGCCGATTTTATAGGGCTCACCTTCTTCACTGGCGGTTGGCGCTTCCTCCTCTGCTGCGGCAGCTTCTTCTTCCTGATGCTCCTCGTCGTCGGCATGCTCTTCGGCTTCTGCCTCAGCCGGAGCTGCTTCCGGAGCCGGTGTTGGGCCGCCAGTACAAGCCGTTATCAAAATTAACAGGCCCATAAGTAAGGCCACTGTTATAAATATTTTACGGTTCATTTTCTCCTTCCTGTTCAGGTTTGAGTTGACTAACTTAACAGCCAAAATGATTTTTTTCCCAATCGGCTCTATTGCCTTCGGTCGTGAGCGGCAGCGTGGATGTTTCAGAGCCAATCTATACCACTTTCCCCGGGCGTAATAATTGTGATTTGGTTTATGTATCCCCCTTTCTATAATTGGGCAGCACCACCCTTAACCGTCGATGGAGTTTTTTTGCTCGGAGCCGGTCTGCACTACCTACGGTCGTAGGGAGGCTGCGCGCCGACCGGCGATTTTCGGGACAATAAGCCTCAATTTGGTCTTTCTAATCTTGGCCAGGGACACGCCTGACGACATCACACAGCAGCGCTTTATAAACCGGAAAACCTGAAATCGGATCTCGGTTTTCAAAATCGGTCAGGGCGTTTACGTTTGCGGCTTGCCAGGCAGCGGGGCCGAGTGGTCCGCCGCCGCCCATATTTACTTCGACGGCACCTTCAACAATGTCTTCGGTAACTCGGGCAAAAAACGGAACTCGTCCGCGCGGGGAGACGACGTAAACCGGGTCGCCGTCCTCAATTTCTCGCCGCTTGGCATCCTCCGGGTGGATGTGAACCAGTGGTTTGGGCTGTCTGCTTACCAGCGAGGGAATGTTATGGTGCTGAGACCGAAAAGCAGTTTGGGTTCGGGCCCCGGAATTAAAGACAAGCGGATAATGCCTGGTCAGTTCGGGTTGGGACAGCGGCCCTTCAGTCGGTTCCGTATAAACCGGTAATGGATCGTAGCCATACACTCGCAGCCACTCCGAAGTAATCTCAAACTTGCCGGTAGGTGTTTCAAAACCGGGTCGTCCGTCGGCCCGCAGCTCACCTGTTTCATACTTACGGAAATGCATTTCCGGCAGATGAAACCACATTCCTTCCGGATGCGCCCGCAGTTCCGCTAAGCTTAGCCCCGTATCGTGGAAGACGTATTCAATAAGCGCTTCTTCCGTTTGGGGCCAGAGATGACCATAGCCAAGCCGGTTGGCCAATTCGGCAAAGATTAAGTAGTCATTTCGCGCCTCGCCGCGTGGCTCGATAACTCGCCGGCGGAGTTGGACATAGCCGTCATAGATCATATACGACTCAATTTCAAACAGCGTCGTGGCCGGCAGCAGCACATCGGCGTACTGGCTATCGGCGGTAGGGAAGCGATTGATAACAACCAGAAAATCAAGAGCAGACAGCGCCTGCCGCCACAACGCCGGCTTTGGCCACGACGTAATAATTGACGCCCCGCTGATAATTAATGCTCGAATAGGATACGGTTTATCCTCAAGAATGGCTTGGGGCAGCGCGGCAGCGTGGGCTTCTTTGCGCACCTCATTATAAAGCGGATATGTTTCGAATCCGATGGGTTTGGGCGCATCTTTTGGCGGTTCTGTTAGCAAACGGTTTAGCTGTAAGCGGTTACGCATAGCAAATATTTTGCCCCCCGGCACGTCCAGATGACCGGCCACGGCCTGTAACGCCCATACGGCCCGAATGGCCTGCAACCCGCTGTTTGAGTATTCGAGGCCGCTATACATCAGGATTGAACATCCCCTAGCCCTGCCGATGGCCCGGGCCAACTCGACAACCTTTTCGCTCAGTACGCCGGTGATTTGTTCCACTCGCGCAGGGCTAAACTGGCGCGCGTAAGTGCCCAGCTCCTCAAAACCGTGAACCCAGTGCTCAACAAAGTGATGATCGTAAAGGTTTTCTTTAATCAACACGTGCAGCATGCCCAGCGCCAGGGCACCATCTGTGCCCGGCCGGACGCGGAGCCATTCGGCGCGGGTTGCTCGAGCTGTTTCGCTGCGGCGATGATCGATCACGACCACCCGGGCCCCCCGCTGCTCGGCCTGCCTGATATGGCGCACATTGATGGGCGGCGAGTCGGTAGCCGGGTTTTCTCCCCAGATGAGGATCAGGTCGGCATTGCCGACGTCCTCGCGCATGTTGCGCATAACGTCACCAAAGCAGGCTCGACCGGCCAGCATGCCATACGAGGCATAACAAAGAGCCCCAACCCCGGTCGTATTGGGCGAGCCAAAGGGAAAGAGCACCGCATTTGCGGACGACTCGACGGTCCCGGCCGGAGCAAAGGCTTCATTTAGGCCGAACTCAAAATTGCCGCGCCCGGTATAAATGCAAACGGCCTCAGGACCGTACTGTTTGGCGATTCGGTGCAGGTTGTCTGCTATGGTATTGTAGGCATCTTCCCAGGTGATCCGCTTGAATTTGCCCAGCCCTCGAGCGCCGACACGCCACTGGGGGTAGAGCAGCCGGTCGTTAGAATAGACAATCTCCTTGGCGTGCATGCCCCGAGGGCAGACAATGCCGAGGGGGTGATTCTTTAAAGGTACCATGCGCTCGATCCTGCCGTTCACCAGGTGGATGTTAACCCCGCACCCGGCCGGGCACACGCCGCACATGCCGGTGAAGAGCTGGTGGCGAGAGTTTTTAGGCGTGGAAGCTTGTGCTTTCAGTTGTTGTCCCATTCGTAAATTCTGGAGCTCCTCTTACATAGATTTCAATATCCGTTCAATCTCGTCCTCTGCCGTCGGGGAGAGTGACTCAACCTGGTGCTCATCCATCAAAGCAATCGTCATTTCGCACAGGCGAGCCTTAAGATCCTTAGAGCCATGCTCGACCCACTTATCCAAACGCCGGCGGTCAAAACGCTGTGGCAGCCACAGCTGCCGCCAGTGGGCCATGGTATGGTCGTGACTCAAAAATTCCCCGCCCGGACCGACTTCATCAATCACGTCTACGGCCAGGGCCTCTTCATCAAGGCGCACGCCTTCGACGAACCGCCGCGTCATCGAGATGATCTCATTAGTCAACACCATCAGTTCGGGTGAAGCGGCCAGGCCGCTTTCAAGATAACCCACGTCGTGGTTAAGATTAGTTTTGGCCAGCAGCGCGACCAGCACCGAGAACTGCGTATCGGCCGCAGCCTGGCCGTCGACGACCTTGCTATCGGTGTGTCCGGCATAACCCCACACGGGTATGCCGTAAAACTGACCCATTTCGGCGGCCAGTACGCGCGCCAGTTGAAATTCGGGCGCTCCATAAACGCTGACCATTTCCTTCATATCAAGGTGGTGAACCCCGTGCCCGTACAAAAACGGCGCTCCGGGTTTTTTGAGTTGGTGCATGACCAAGCTGCTCAGTACTTCGGCGTTGCCAAGGGCCACGGCGCCGGCAATCGTGACCGGGGCCGTGCCGCCCATCATCGGTGCCGGTGAGTGGGTAACCGGGATGGTATATTCGGCGCAAAAGAGCAGTTTCTCGGTAGCCTCAAGCGTATGCTGCAGCGGCGTGCTGGGCTCGGAGTACAACAGAATATTTGGATAGCGGGCCAGCCGCTCCATACCGCCGGCAACCGCGGCTGCCATAGCGGCAATATCTTCGATGTCTGCCCGGGTGTCACATACAAACACGATGGGCTTGGTCGTGTGGCGAAGCATCGCTCCAAACTGGTGGCGATAGTAACATTCGTTGGGTACGTCGCGCGGAATGCCGACCGACATCACGAACCCGATCTCGGGCAGGGCATCGCATAAACGGCTGCAGTCCGCCACGTCCGCCAGGCGGTAGTCCCGCCGCTGGCCCGTACGCGGGTCAAGATAGCGGAGCGTATCCGAACCGGGCCCAAAGTATACGCCCTGGCCATCCAACCGTACAGCCACCTCCTCACTGGCCCGTTTATACAAATTGAACTCAGCCGGCGCCGAGGCCAATGCCCATTCAACCAGCGACGGCGGGATCTTGACCAACTGGTCATGGATGACGGCCCCGGCGTCCCGCAAAAGATTGAGCCCCGCCCGGCAATAGACCTGCACCCCTGTTTTTCGCAATATTTCGATTGAGGCCCGGTGGATGCGCAAACAATCCGCGCGCTCCAGCAGTGAGAATTTGGGACGCAGGCGCGGCAAATCGGGTAACGAGCCCGCTGCTGCAGTCGAGGTTCTTCGATTACGGCGACGTTGCTTCATAATGCCGATGCTCCCGGTTTATCCTCTTGTCCCGGCTACAACCATATCATTATTTGGCCAAATTTCCGGACGATAGCTGTAATTTGCATCTCATTTGCCACTCAGCTTAATTTGCTCCTGCTTTCGGTATACCGTGCCATCACACAGTGCAACCAGCTTCGGTTGTGGATCATCAGTCGTGACCGAAACGCGATATAAGCCGGTACGTTTGCCCAGGCTCTCCTCAACCGCCTCGGCTAGCAAGCGCGTGCCAATAGGAACAGCAGTGCGGTAGTTGATGGTCATACTCAGGGCGACC
>JBFGLD010000227.1:0-7552 GCA_041576335.1 Anaerolineae bacterium
CGGGTCAATGCCATTCTGGACGAACTGGAGAAGAAACTGATCTTATATAGAGAAGGACAGGCAGCCGTTGTTTGGTCGTATCCTGTGACGGCTGCCCAGACCCCGCATCATTTTACCTTTAACACGGGTGAGCAGGGATACGCCGCGTGAGCCATCGACGCGGTGGCGACGCCCTTCGTGCAAGGGCGCTTACGAGGAGAACCTCTTTCGATTGTGGTCAAAACAGAATGCGCGCATTGTGGTCAGCCGCTGCACCTTGAAATCGATAGCGAAATGAGATGTCGTGTTGAGGAGGACGGCGCTGACCCCTGGGTCTTCATAGCGGATGTGGACTTCTCCAAGCTGGCTGAGCCAAGCATTGTCGACGTCTTCTGACGTGAGAGTGTCTTCTTCTGGTCAGAAGAACACGCCAGGGAACATCGTCGCCAGGTGGGGGGTGTACGCGGTATATATATGACCCTGGAGCGGACCGCATACGTAAATTCGATCATGCAGGATGCGATCTTTGCCTTTTCAGAGCGCGGTTGAGGCGCGCGGATATGGGAAACGGAATAAACACTGCTGAAAGTAACGGGTCTGACACAGATCACTACATCCAACGTTTGGTGGTGACCAATCCCTTGAGAGAGCCAGTTCTTCGTTTGGCAATCCAAGCCCTACAACTCCCTGTGGGGAGCCGAGGACTGGACGCGGGGTCTGGTCTTCACAACAACTGCTGCCGGGGTATCCCCTGTTGGAGGCCCGGCTGAACGCGATCGCGCCAGGGTACGCCGCTTTCTTCAAAGGAATGAAGCCAGAGTGGCACTTTTCGCGTGCGCTGGGTTGGTTTCATAACGCGGGATTCAAGGAGCCAACGGCCCGCACCTTTGCCGGCAACGTTCAGGCCCCTCTCACTGAGGGCTTCCGCAACGCCTTACTCGCCTTGTTTGAGATGCTCTGGGCCGGAGCGGAGTCAGCGGCAACAGCGGCAGATTGGGTAGAATTTCAGCGTCTTTGCCAACCTGAGCCACCAGATTTCATCCTGGATCATCCGGATTACTACGCCTTCTTCACCTATTCGTTGTTTTGTGGCAGGGTGACTAAATGAATCCAGCGAGAGATAGCTGAGTCACCAATCAAAAAGCAGAACACCATGACCTACCAAGCAGATTATACCTTACCCAGTGAAATGCTGGAACAAATCGCAGTCGACAGGATGGTCAGGTGCGTGATGCGGTCATTCTGATCGCGGTCGGGGTCAATCAGGCCGGCAAACGGCACATTCTAGGGGTGTCGGTCTCACTCAGCGAAGCCGAGGTTCATTGGCGTCACTTCTTGCACAGCCTGGTCGAGCGCGGTCTGCGGGGGCTGCAGTTGATCACCGCCGATGCTCACACTGGCCTCAAAGCGGCCCGCCAAGCCGTCTTTGGCGGGGTGCCCTGGCAACGCTGTCACTTTCATCTGCAGCAAAATGCCCGGAGCTATATCACCCGCAATGACCAACAAGCTGAGGTGGCCGCTGACATCCGGGCCATCTTCAATGCCCGCGATCGCGCTGAGGCCGACACCTTACTCCAGCAGACCGGGGCCAAGTACGCTCAAACGGCTTCAAAGCTGGCCAGCTGGTTAGAGACAGCCCTGCCCGAAGGCTTGACTGTTTTTGCTTTTCCCGAACGCCATCGCCGCCGACTGCGAACCGCTAATGGTTTGGAACGGCTCAATCGGGAGATCCGACGGCGGACCCGAGTGGTCACTATAAGTTGTTTGCACAATCGATTGACAACGCTTGTCGTGAATAAATTGATATTTCATGTTTTTATATTTTATTATTATTTCTTTATTAATATTTATTATGTGTGACACACAACGCCCTTATGTGTCACACACAACGCCCTTATGTGTCACACATATCGCCCTTATGTGTCACACATAAGTAAATGCTTTGCTTATGTGTCACACATAAGTAAATGTCGCTTATGTGTCACACATAAGCAAATGTCTACTCCAGTAGCGTAGGCAGCGTTAACTGCTCCCACTCCTGTAAATTGATTTCACTTTGCTTAATAAATCGAGTATGAGCATCTTGGAGGTTAGGGCTGAGTGTGGAGACCTGAATAGGCGTCAGTAGAGGCAGCGACTCCAGCACTCGAAACACATACTTGGTCATCCGTCCTTTTCCCTCACGTTTCACCCAGACAATGCGCTCATTTTCGAGAATCTCAAGGGCCCCGATCTTCTCCTTACTTCGACCTGCGGCTGTCCTGCCCAAGATTCTGTGTCGATTCCCATTGAAGCAGATATCGGCCAGGGTCTTAATCGAGGGCCAGGCGTTCTTTTCGGCGTTGTAACCGAAGCTGCGCAACGAAAACCAGAGCGTGAAGGGGTCCTGACCCAAATAGGGCTGCCAAAACCTGACGATATAATGGGGGGTAACCAAGTAGCCCCGCTGCATAGGGTCGAAACTGACCAGGCTGATGGCAATTTCGCCGGAGCCGGGGCGCGTCTCTGCGGTATGACCGTTAGTTCCATTGACCTCAAACTGAAGCTCAAGAGACGTGCCGGCTAATTTATTGACCGTCTGGCTAATCGTGTTGAAGAGGCGGTTCTCCAACCACTCTTTGGCATACTGATTAGGGATATAGACGGTCAATAAATGATTTTCTAGCCGGGCAGCTGTGTTGGCAAACCACGCATCAAAGGTGGCCTGGGTCATCTGCGATTGTAATTGTTTCAGCACTTGCTGCCAAAATTTTTGTGAGTCGCTGTCCATCTTATTAGATCTTCGCGAGAAAGCCTAGTTATGACGACATATGCTTTGAAAAGGCCCGGTCAGGTTGCCGGTCCGGCCTCTTTCTTTCCAAAAAATTGTCGGGTTCTTGACACCTAAACAAAATTTTGCTAAAATAAAAATGCGTTGGGCGAAGTTGTTGATACATACCTTCCCCCTCCCCATTTAAGGGGCGACTTGACGCAGCACGAGTTGGCGCTCGCGCTCAAGAATCAATTGATCTTATCAGCAATAGCAAAAGACTTGTTGGCGCAAGTCTTTTTTGCTTTTAAGACGGTTTGGCCTGCTTTGTAAAAAACTGTTGGCCCAAATCTTTTTGACTGGCTAGGGAGCGTTGGCGCGCTCCGGGCGCAGGGCCTGTGGGCGCAAGCCCGGCCGCAGTCAGCGGTCTTTGTGAGCACATCTTAATGATAACCGGTTCTTATACGCGGCGCCTTGAACACCATGCTGCTTCGCCTTTCGCGCTTAAAGCTCGCCGGTCCAAGATTTTACAACAAGTAAAATTCTCGGACGGTGACTGGCACGGACTGCGTTAATCTAGACCTGCCGAATAAACGCCGGCTTTTTTCTGCCCATTAGAATGGGCAGATAAATAGACAGGATAGTTTCTTTTTATATATTCGTAGATTGCCCGCCGTACACTTTCGGCGACCGGTGTCCCTATATCGTTTCGAATTTGGGCTAAGATATCATATTGTTCTTCGTCGACTCTCACAGGGATTTTTTTTGTGCTCACCAATGAATCCTCCTGACTCTAGTTGAATCCATTATACTACATATGTATACATTAGACAAGAGTCAGATCGAAATAACTACAATATACGGGATAAGCGAGCCAATACACCGCTACATATAGTGGTTATAGCCGCTGCTTCAACAATAGGCCGGTTTTTGGCCGTTCGTAGGGGGTTCTTTTGTATTAGGTGGTTTGAATGTACGACTACACGAAGTCGATCAGGGTGAGTTTGTTAGGCGGCAAGTCGCAAATCGGATTAATCTGGCTTATGATTTGACAAACCGGAGTCGTCTTCAGTCTCCTGCGTCCTCGATCGATCATTGCTGCCTGGCCGGGGGTGTAGCGGATGAAACAAGCTGCTTTGCTTGAATTTACACCTTTTACACCCCTTACACCGTGTTACACCCCTTACACCGCGTCGAATTTCTCTATAACGTTACGAACCTTGGCATTTTGCGGCCCCCCTTTTGAGCCGTAAACCTCGGTGGCAATCGCCGAGATACTTTTTTTCTGGGCCACAAGCTCCAGAATCTGAGTTTCTTCTGCCGTGGGCTCAATGACCGGCAGCGGTTCAGCCGGCCCGGAGGGTTGGTGCTGCCTCTCCAGCACGGCCATCACCGTGCCCAAATCAAGGTATGGGGTCTGTAATTCGATCAGGTCCGACGCTAATCCAAATGGTAGGGCGGCGAAAGCTCGGCCCTGCTGGCTAATGTTAACCGCATCTGGGGCGTTGAGCAGCGTGCGGCTCGAACCGGCGTCGCGGGCGGCAAAATGTACGGCTGTTCGGAATTGGCGGCGAATTGAGGTATCCAGGTCGGTGTGTTTCCAACTTTGGCCCAAGGCCACCAGGTAAATGCCGAATTTTCGGGACATCCTGATTAAGCGGCGGGCAGTTACCTGGATATCTTTGTGTTCGAATAGATCGGTTACTTCATCAAGAAAAGCAACAATGTAGGGCTCAGGCTGACCAACCAGCCGGTTGTAATGGCTCAATTTCTCCACAGTGGGGTAGCGATCGAAGAGTTGGCTGCGCCGGTGAGCCTCGCCCATTAACTCGCGCAGCACTGCCAGGCAGTCCGTCTCATTGTCCACCAAGGGATAGAGTAGCCTGCTGTTGTCGGCAAAGGGTTTGAAGGTAGTGCGCCCCAGGTCAACCAGGATGGCTCTCACATCCTCAGCAGTTGTCAGGATTTGATAGGCTAACACGCGGCCAAAGTTTGATTTCCCGGAGTCGGTTTCGCCGCCGACGGCAATATGGACCAGCTGTTCCAGGGAAGCGCTGATGGTTTGCAGGTCGCCGGTGTCCTGGTCAATCGTCGCGCCCAGAATGATATTCTGTAACGACGGGCCGTCAAGTGGCAATAAATCCATCAGATTGAGACGCGGTGGCCACTGTTTTGCCGGCGAGGGCAATGAGTCGACCATTGGCTCAATCGAGCGCGGTACCGCGCGCTGGGTCCACATCTGCCAGGTGGCAATTTCCATGGCGGCCGGTGTCGCCGGGGCGCCGTTAATTCGATGGCTGGGGTTGAGGTGGAGGGGCAGCCATGTGGCCTGCCTGTTCATTTCGCGGACAAATACCGCCTCGCCGGTCGTAACAACCTGCACATCGGCTTCATTCTCGGCCAGGCTGCGCTTAGCCCGATATTCGGCAGTTTTCTCTCGCTCTTGCTGGACCTGTTCAATGGCAATCAGTCCGCCTGAAATAAGGCTTATGCCCGCCCGGAAAGCTAGATAAACAAAAATTCCGGCCAGCCCGGTGGTCAGAACGATGCCGGAAAGGTGTACGACCAGGCGAGTCATTGCGGCCAATTCATCGCCGGCGACCCTGAGAACATACCAAACGACGCTGATTACGACACACAATGTAAAAAATGTGACGGCTGCAGCCAGTTTCTCGTTTTTCATGCTCGCCTCCTTTCACCCTGAAGCTTGCCCGGTACGTCTTTGACCTTCATCGCCGTAGGCTCGCGTCTCAAGTTCCGCCCGCTTGGAACGTAGGACGGTGCACGTTAATAGATTTGCCGGGCTTCTACACTTTCCGAGTGAGTTCCCCGGAGCATGCCCGTCAAGTCGTTGTAACCGGTCGCCACGGGCTCAGGTCCCTCACCCGGTGCTGTGAATGAGTTGACCGGTTCTGTAAGTTGGCGGGGAGTTAGGTCTATTATGCATCTTTTTGAGAAATGAGTCAAATGGCTCCATTGACGTTTCCGTTACAACATCCGTATATGGCTCCATTAATGGCAAGCAAGGGTTCCCCTGGAAACCATTAATGGAGCCATTATTCCGAACCGGATAACCGTTTAAGCTCATCAATGAGGTCGTCCAGGTCAAGCCTATTGCCGTATCGCAGCAGTCTTGAAATTGTCAACCGGCCCCGCAAATCTTTCTGGCCGCTTAGAAGGCTCAGGAGATATTCGATTGTGGCAGCGTTGAGTAGATCGCCGGGAGGGATATCATATTCGGCGGCAATTTCGTGGAGGATCTGTTTTATTCGCGGATCTTCGGGGTCAAATGATAACCTGTCTCGTTTAGCCATCGGCAGCAACCTTAAACTGGTATTTTAGCGTAATCGCCTCACTCGTAATTGTCAACTTTTGGGCGGCATGGCGGTATGGGGTGCCATGTTTAATCCTCTTCATTACGGGTGAGGTCCTTAATTAAATCTTCCATAAATAGATTGTGTTGAAATGCAGGGGAATTTGACCGCCTCAAGCGTGCTCTAATGTTCATCCGGCCTTTGCGATATTGTGAAATACTTTGTGCCGCAAACAGATTCCAGAATTGACTTTTGGGAACGCTATATTGAATAGACAATTCTCCAATAATTCTATCAAGGGTGGGATTTGCGTCAATGCTTTTCTTGTTGCGCTTACTTTGGCGCTCTTGTTCTTTTGACATGGGCAATCAGTTTAGGATATATCGTTAGTTCAGAGTAACTGCGATTTTAATAACTGTCAACTTAACCGCTTAATCTATCTTCTGCGACAGCTGATTATTACATCTGTAGGCCTACCCCCTGTGCGAACCCAGGGCAGCTAGGGCGCAGTCCCCGGGCGGCAGAAGCCGCCCCGACGGCTCTATGGCTCCCTGGTAGCTGCCTTCAATGGAAACCAGGGGATCCCCTGGGAAACATTAATGGTTCCCTCGTTTTGAGGCCGGTAGGCTTACCAGTTCCCCTACCCCTGGCTGAAACTTTATTCCGGGGCATCTATTCCACAAAACATATGGATACCTTTAACCAGGCTAAGGCTAAGAAAAAAGCGGCCTTTTTATCAGGATGAGACCGGCCAATCCGGATGGATAGGGTCATAGTCTTAGTTTTTGCCTGATTTTGTGCGAGAAACACCTAACTGCTGAATAGTAGCATTCCGGATATCATAATGCGATAGTGCGATTTCGCATTTTCGCATGAACGTTTGTTTAGGTACCTTGCTCTTGTATCTTTTGGGCCACATATTTGGCCAGCGCCTCTTCCATCACCTCGTACAATTTGCGATCTTCTTCCAGGGCAATACGCTTACAGGCTTTGACCAAATCCTCACGGAGCTTATAACCTCGATTGATACGCTTATGTCGCACGGGTAAGTCGGCGCTGCTTCGCACTTTCGCACTAGTGCGATGATGCGTTTTCGCAGTCATGCGTTGCTGCGCTGGTTCATTGGTTATTCCTGGCGGTGCCGCTGCTTCGGCGGCGAGCGGCGCCTCATCTTTTGCCGCTTCCTCTGCCGGCGTTTCAGGCAGGCTTTCAGTGGACAGTCTCAAGCCCTGTCCCCGGCGGATGGCAGGCTTTTTTGGGGGAGCATCGCCACCTAAGAGCTTATCCAATTCCTGTTTAGTAGCCATATCGTTCCTCCAATTCTAGGGTCAGGGCGGTGTAGGCGGCAGAACCTGTGCTGTGGGGCGCATATTTTATGATCGGCTCACTGGCGGCCGGCGCCTCGGCCAACTTTATATTCATGGGAATAACTGTCTTGAAGACCAAATCACCATAATTATCGCGGATGCGCTGCTCTACCACCCGGCTCAGATTATTACGATAATCGACC
>JBFGLD010000228.1:0-7535 GCA_041576335.1 Anaerolineae bacterium
AGAATCGAGGGAATCATGTAGTCGGCTAGGGTTGCATTGATCATTTGACCGTGGTCGTAAACCATCTCCTCAAGGAGGGCCTTGCCCTGACCAAAAATGACGCTGCCTTCACTCTGCAATTCGGCGTTGATGGGGTTGATGGTCTTACCCGTAAAGAGGCTCGTTTGTAGTCGCAGGATATCTACTTTACCGGTCTCGATATCCACCTCGACCTCAACCGCAGCCGAGGCCTGGTGCCAGTGGACGGAGGCAATACCCTGTCCAGTCTCGGGATTGAGCCCGCCCTTGGTGGTGAAGGTCGCGTTGCCGTAGACCGTTCCCAATTTAGCCCGGCTAATCACCTGGGCAAAAGTCAACCCTCGCGCCGGCGATCCTTTGACGTACACCCGCCCCTCGCCAATTTCCAGATCCTCGGCAGCAGCTTCAAGGAGATCGCTGGCTGCTCGGCGCAACTGCTGCTTGGCATCCTCACCGGCCATCATCAAAGCGGTACCCATCGAAAAAGTGGACCGGCTCGAACTGGTCGTCAAGTCATAAGGGGTAATCTCGGTATCAGGATCAACGATTTTGACCTTTTCCGGTGGCAAGCCAAAGGCATCGCCAATCATCTGAGTAAAGACCGTCTTGGAACCTTGCCCCATCTCAACCGTGCTGGTCAAAACGCTGCAACTGCCATCGGGATTGAGCCGCATCAAGGCCGCCGAGGTGGAGGGGGTGACGGTCCCTTTGATGATGCAGGTTACAGCCTTGCCCCGCCGCTTGGCGCTATTGACCGCCTGGCCGGACTTCCCCCAGCCAACCCACTGCGCCGAGGCGCGGGTTAGTTCGGCAAACATCGGCTCGTGGACGACCTCGCCTGTGGCAAAAGTATCGCCCTCGCGAATGAAGTTTTTCAGCCGCAACTCCAACGGTTCTATGCCCAAACGTTCGGCGATCATATCCATTTGGGTCTCGTAAGCCCAGGCCCCCTGAGCCACGCCATAGCCGCGAAACGCTCCCGCCGGAGGCAAGTTGGTGTAAACAGCGTAGGAATCAACCTTGACATGAGGAATGCGGTATGGACCTGGTGAAGCATAGCCGCCATTTTTGATGAGACGCGGGCTGATATCGGCATAAGCCCCGGCGTTCCAAAAGGACTCAATCTCCCGGGCGACGATCGTGCCATCCTGCTTAACTCCGGTCTTCATTCTAAACTTGGCCGCGTGTTTGGTAATAGACACAAAATCTTCAGACCGGGTGAGCAGCAACTTGACCGGACGTCCTGATTTCCAAGCCAACATAGCGGTCAGTGGTTCAATCTTGGGATAGGTCTTAGCGCCATAGCCGCCTCCCAAGGTGGGAACGATGACTCGAACCTGGCTTTGGGGCACGTTAAACGTTTCTGCCAATTGTGCTCGGACAATATAAGGCGTCTGGGTTGATGACCAGCAAATGACATTCCTGGCTTTATCCACTTGAGCTACACAGACGTGCGGTTCCATGGTTACGTGCTGACTGGCCGGGTTTGAGAAGTAATCTTCATAGATGTGGTCTGCCTCGGCAAAACCGATTTCGACGTCACCTTTGCGCAGTTTGAAATGGTTACAGATGTTGCTGCCATCCTCAGCCCGTAGAATTATATCGGCGAAGCTCTCTTCACGGCGCATCACCGTCTCGTGGACCAGCGGCGCATCGGGTTTGAGCGCCGCTTCCGCGTCGAAGACCGCCGGCAACTCTTCATAATCGACATAGATCAAATCCAGGGCTGCTTCAGCCGTATCGACATCCACGGCCGCCACGGCCGCTACCGCATCGCCTACAAAACGCACCTTGTCAATGGCGACGATGCCTTGATCACGGTAAACCGGACCAAATCGGGCGCGTACTTGGGGATTGTTGACCAAGTCGGCGCCTTTTAAGACGGCAATGACGCCAGGCAAACGTTCAGCCTCAGCGGTATCGATCGCGGTGATAAGAGCGTGTGGAAATGGGCTGCGTAACACTTTGGCGTGCAGCATGCCGGGCAGTTCAAGATTCAGGACATACTCTATTTGGCCGGTAAGACGTGCACGACCATCGACGTAAGGGGCTGATTGACCGGTTTTCATGGCGTTACTCCTGCCGCTTGCTCTATCGCCCGCCGCACCAGGACCTCAATGACCTGTTTACGATACCAACTTGAGCCGCGCATATCGGCTATGGGCTCGATTTCGGCTGCGTAGCGCCGGCCTATTTCGCCGGCCAGGCGACCAGTCAATTTTTGGTCACGGGCAGTCAGTTCGATATCTGGCAATGTTTGCGGGGTGGCAGCAACCGCGCCCACGACAACACGTAAATCATCACAAATACTATCCCGGCGCCACCGCACCATAGCGGCTACGCCGACGCACGGTCGATCCTCTGAGGAGCGGGTGACGTATTTAATATAGGTCGCCCCCATATTGGCAGGCATAAGGGGTAGGAGCACCTCAGTAATGATCTCATCCGGAGATAGCGCCGTCTCATAAAAGTCCAGGAGTAATTCACTAACGGGGAGCGTACGTTGGCCATTTGGCCCGCTGATGTTGACCTGAGCGCCCAACCCAATCAATACTGTGGGTGGGTCTGAGGCATAGTCCGCTTCAGCCAGCACACCTCCGACAGTGGCTTGATTACGAATTCGGATATTGGCTACCTTGCGAAATACATCAGCCAAGACAGGGTACTTCTCGCGGACAAGCTGCGAAGTTTCCACGGCGTGATGGGTTGTTAGCGCGCCAATCCGTAACCCAACGCCAGGGTCATAGCGGATATAGTCGAGATCGTCAATCTGTCCCAAGCTGACGAAGTAACTGGGGGCAATCAGGCGCTGTGTATACATCAACACAGCGGCCGTTCCCCCTCCAAGTATCTTCGCTTCATCACCCAGCTCAGTCAGCAATTGGACAGCCTGATCAACACTTTTAGGAAAAAGGATTTCCAATTCTCGCATAAATTTTTCCTCACCGTAAAATCATTAGATATTTAGCCAACGAGGTAGGTTGGTCTGACCGGTCTAGCCATATTGAGCACCTTAGCAATTCGACCGGCCACAGGTTCACGAGCATTTACATAAAGTGTCGATTGACCGGTTTTCATCGCTCTCCTGTTACTTGCTGCATTATTGCCTATGGGTAAGCGGGTCAGCACTATGTTGACACTGTTACTGTTGTTTTTACCTAATTCATAAGGCTTACATTGCTGGAAGAAGTGGTTCTCAAAGCAGAATCAGCCGGTTGACTTTTTGGAGCCAGGTCGCATCGCCCTCAACCAATTCCCAATCGCAGTGATGATTGATTTGAAGATAATGGAGAGCAACGAGGGCGGACGAGGGGAGTGGGCTTGAGATGCGGTGGAGGTCGAAATATCGCTCTGACTGGCGCCGAGATTGGACTGTGGCTCAGCTTGCCCGGCTATTTTTGCCTGAACGCAGGTCACAAAGGCTTGGGTAACTTGCTTAGCTGTTTCGCGGATGACACCTTGTCCGAATTGGCCCAGTCGGCCTCGAATAGCCACATCGACGTTGTGCGCTACTTCGGTCTGCCCCGGATCAAGTTCGGTGAGGATCGCGGTAAAGGTGGCGCTGACCATACTGGCCGTATTTTTGTCTTTGCCTTGCCCTTTGGCGGTAATGCGGTACGGCGGCTCTACTTCGGTCAAGGTCGCTTTCCCGCTGAAATTTGCCTTGATCGGCCCGACCTTAACTACCAGCGTACCGCTAAAAGTTTCATCGTCAATTTGCTCTACTTTTTCTGCACCCGGAATACAAGTACTGACCTTTGGGATGTCGAGAAAGAAGTCCCACACTTGTTGGGTTGGGGCCGAGACGACAAATTTATCTTCAATAATCATGATCTGACTCCCCAAAGTCGAATAGTAGACCAGCTACCATGGGGTACCCTCATTATGGATGATCTGACCCGAGTCAGTGATCTCAACCGAGTCCATTTTCTTGGAAACCGTTCTCAAGTGTGCTTGCATTGCGTATTTGGCTTGTTCCGGTTGGCCCTGCTCTAATGCTGTTAAAACGGCTCGGTGGCCGGCGATGGCTTGTTGGACGCCCTCGGTGATACTTAAACTGGCCCGTCGCATTTCCTTAAGCAGGTCGGCGATGTTATCCATCACTCGTACCAGGATGTCATTGCCGGTCGCCACTAAAATGGCGTGATGGAGTTCAATGTCAGCCTCAACCATGCCGTCCAAATCTTGATTGGCATAACAAGCTTCCATCTGCTCGACGGCGCAACGAATCTTCTGGAGGTCAGCAGTCGTTGCTTGACCGGCAGCAGCAGCCACGGCGCCCGTCTCGATGATCTCGCGAAGTTGGAACAATTTTTTGAGGGTCTCACGGTCGATCAAGAGTGGATGGGGCAGCACTCTCTTAACAAAGTCGGAGATGGGATGCTTGATAAACGCGCCGACGCCGGCCCGTACTTCAATAAGCCCCATACCTTCCAATGAACGCAGAGCCTCACGGACAGACGTACGGCTGACGTTGAGGCTCTCAACCAATTGGCGCTCGCCCGGCAGCCGATCACCCGGCTTAAAGTGACGGCGACGGATGAGGTCGACAATTTGTTGCACGGCCTCCTGGGAAACACGAGTGTATTCAATAGGTCTCAGCATGTAATTTTAACCCTAATAGGTCTGCTGGTCTGACCGGTCTTATAACTACTGCGCTGCGGCCCATTATATTGAACCGCTTCAGCTTTGTCAAATCGCAACTACTTTGACAATGTCACATTAATATAAACTACCGCCTTTTTTCCCGCTCGACCAGCCTGCCTAAGCGGGCTTTCACCTATTGTATTAGCCTCAGGCGGCGTTCGGCACTAATCTGCCCCCGGAATAAACGAGGTCATGGTTTTTAATTGTTTTGGTCGCGCGACTTAAAGTACTCCACCAGTTCGTGGCCAACCCTGGATAAGTGTTGTCGCATAATAACGGCCGCCTGGTCGGCGTCGCCGCACCGGCAAGCTTCAAGAATAGCCCGATGGTCTTCCAGAGATTCAGGCTTGCGGCCCATTTCGCCGATATGAGTATGTACATAATGCTGCGTTCGGCGCCGTAATACTTCAATTAACTCGCACAAATGGCGCCGGCCTGATGCGGCGTATATCGTAACGTGGAAATGGTGATTTAGTTTGGTGTAGGTCACGGCGTCATCGATGTCGTTGCCCATCTGCCGGACGCTTTGGGCCAAATCAGCCAGAATAGTCTCATCCATGTTGGGAACAGCCAGTCCGGTGGCCATCTCTTCCAGATTTGTCCTGATATCGTAAATGTCTTGCAAGTCTTCCGCAGTTAGGCGCGTGACAACAGCCCCTCGATGCGGCGTAATAGTCACCAACCCCTCAGCCTCCAGCTCACGCAGCGCCTCTCTAATCGGCATAGTGCTCACCCCAAAGTGGGCTGCAAGTTCTTCCTGACGCAGTTTCTGGCCTGGGCTCAAATGTCCCTTGATAATCTCATCCCGGAGATTTTCAACCAGCGTGTCTTTGACTGTTCGATTTATTAATGGCATAGTGAAATTGATAAATAGAACTTTTCTTGTTTCGCCCTGTTTAGCTAATTAGAGTACCGAGCGCACCGCTCCACCATCAATCCGAATGGTGGTTCCGGTGATGAAGCTGGCTTTATCCGAGGCCAGAAAAGCCACCAGGCTGCCGAACTCTGCGGGCTCGCCAATCCGGCGCAGGGCCGATTTGGAGGCCCGCAGCTGCAGTCCCTCTTCCACGGCAATGCCCAGATCGTTGGCGTGCCTGGTAACGTTGGAAAGCATCCGTTCGGTCAGAATGGAACCGGGACACACGTTGTTAACCAGGATATTATCCGGGCCCACTTCGTCGGCCAGGGTTTTGGCATAGGCTACCACTCCCATCCGGGTAGCGCCGGATAGGACCAGCTTGTGGAGAGGCTCGTACACACTGGTAGACAGGATATTGATAATCCGCCCGCCACCCTGCTGTTTCATGTGGGGAATGGCCTCGCGGCACATGCGGACAAAGAACAGCAGTGAGCGCTGCACGGCAGTGTTCCACAATTCTTCACTGGCGGTGGCGGCCTCGGCCAGCGGGGGGCCACCGGAATTATTGACCAGGATATCCAGGCGTCCAAACTGTTTTACGGTGGCAGCCACCAAGGCTGTGATGGTTTCGGGGCGATCAAGGTCGCCCGCAAATACCAAAACATCCGCTCCGGTTGTTTGGCGAATCTCTTGCGCTGCCTGTTCCAGGTCGGCCCGGGTTCGGCTGCAGATAGCGACCTTAGCCCCCTCCGCGGCCAGCACGTCGGCACAGGCCCGACCCAGGCCCTTACTGCCGCCTCCGACAATTGCTACCTTGTCTTTTAATCCGAGATCCATGCTTAAATATTCTCCATTAGATTAAGTTTTATCAACAAATCATTTAGTCTTGCCAACGAACATCATCTACTGTCATAAAGGGATCGCGAACGTGAGTAGGTGAGGCAATTAGGCGCTACTAGCTAAACCTGCTCTTCTCGCAATGTGTGCCAGAGGTGACGTCGTAGGGCGATGAATTCGGGGGTATCCATAACCGCTTCGTCGCGTGGACGCGGGAAGGGAACCTCGACAATCTCCTTGCAGCGTCCCGGACGGCGGGTCATGGCCATTACCCGATCAGAAAGGAGGAGCGCCTCCTCCAGGTCGTGGGTCACAAAGACGACGGTATTAACGTCGGACTGGGCCTGTAGGATACGCAGGAGTTCAAGTTGCATGATGCGCTTGGTCTGGGCGTCGAGTGCCCCGAAAGGTTCATCCATAAGCAGAATTTGGGGTTCGATGGCCAAAGTGCGAGCCAGGCCGACCCGCTGCTGCATCCCCCCCGAGAGTTGGTGGGGGAAACTTGCTTCGAAGCCGGCCAACCCAACCAGCTTAATGTAGTGTTGGGCCCGCTCCCTGCGCTCAGTCTGCTCGACTTGCTGCAGCTCCAGGCCGAAAGACACGTTATCAATCACCGACCGCCATGGGTAAAGGCCAAAGTCCTGGAAGACAAAGCCACACTCCGGCCTGGGTGCGGTCACTGGCTCATCGTTGATGAGTATCTGCCCTCCGTCAGCTTCGACCAGACCGTGAATAATACGCAGCAGTGTCGTCTTACCACAGCCGCTAGGTCCAACAATGCTAACGAACTCCCCGCTACGAATACGCAAACTTATCTTGTCTAACGCCGTAACCTCTGTTTCGACACGCTGGCGCATAGGCAGGAGTCGGCGGACGAAGCTGTCATCTACCTGGGTTGTTCGATAAACCTTGGATACGCCATCGACAACGATTGTTCCAGCTTGTGTAGGCATGGTCATTCTCCCAATTTTGTGGCTAGCTCCTTTTGCCATGGAGCGATGGCTGCCTCAAGCCAGCGCACGAGGGCCGTGGCCACGATACCCAGCAGCATCACAAACAAGATGATTGCCAGCACTGTACCGAGGTCTAGCGCGGCGCTGTATATCTTAATCAGAAACCCTATACCCCGGGTTCCGGCAATGAGCAACTCAGCCACCACCATCCCCTGTACGGC
>JBFGLD010000229.1:0-7527 GCA_041576335.1 Anaerolineae bacterium
GCCGCTTTTTGCCTAATGTTTTTACCTTTCGGGCCTATAGACGTCTCAATCTGGAGAAACCTGAATTGGAAGAACGGCTGCCCGGCCTGGTCAGTGTCGGTTTGCAGCGCCTCTACAGCCAGCAACATTTTGATGGCGGTTGGGGCTGGTGGATCCGCGACGAGAGTAATCCTACTGTGACCGCCTATGTGCTGCTAGGTTTGGTCGAAGCTCAGCGTGCCGGCTTCAGCGTAGATCAGAATGTTATCGTCACGGCTGTTGATTTTCTCAAGTCCAGCCTGGTTGCTCCCAATGACGTAACCGAGTCTTGGCATGCCAACCGGCAGGCCTTTATTCTGTACGCTCTGGCCGAGGCCGGTTCGGGTGATTTGGGCCGCAGCGTGGCGCTGGTCAACAAGCGCCAACAAATGGATATCTTTGGCCGGGCATATCTGGCCATGGCCGTGCACATCCTCGATCCGGAAGCCAAGCAAGTTGAGACGCTGCTGAGTGACATTACCGGCGCGGCTATTGTCAGCGCGACCGGGACGCACTGGGAAGAAGCGCAAGTAGATTATTACGCCATGAACACCGACACCCGCAGTACGGCCATTATCATTTCCGCCCTGTCCCGCATTGAGCCAGACAATCCGCTGCTGCCCAATGCCGTACGCTGGCTGATGAGTGTCCGTGAAAACGGCGGTCACTGGGACACAACCCAGGAAACCGCCTGGGCCATTATCGGCCTGACCGATTGGATGGTGACTACGGGTGAATTGGACGGCGCTTACGCCTGGCAGGTCTCGCTCAATGGGGTTGAGCTGGGTGAAGGCACGGTCGGTGAGACCAATATTGCCGAAACGACCAAGCTCCGCGTTGAAGTGGGGGATTTGCTGGCCGACATGGTCAACCGGTTAGGTGTCGAGCGCGATCCGGTCGGCAGCGCGGTCACCGGCAGTCCCGGTAATCTCTACTACGCCGCCTACCTGACTTACTTCAAGCCGGTTCAGGAGGTCAAAGCGCTCGACCGGGGCATTATTGTCTCACGGCAGTACGCCCTGGCTGATGATAAGGAAGCTAAACCGGTTAACGAGGCCCAAGTGGGTGATATCATCGACGTCACGCTGACCTTGATCGCGCCCAATGATCTACACTACGTGGTGGTCGAAGATCCCTTCCCGGCCGGAGCGGAAGGCATCGACACCAGCCTGGCCACGACCAGTGTCGTGGGGCAAGCCCCAGAACTGACTCGGACCGACCGGCGCAATCCCTGGGGTGGTGGCTTCGGCTGGTGGTATTTCTCTCAGGCCGAGCTGCGGGATGAGAAAGCGGTGCTGTTTGCCACCTTCCTGCCCAAAGGAACCTACGAATATACTTACCAGATCCGCGCTTCGCTGCCCGGCGAGTTCCGAGTCATCCCCACCCAGGCAGAGCAGATGTATTTCCCCGAGGTATTTGGCCGGAGTGATGGAGGGTTATTCCGGATGAGCGAGTAAAGCCTGGCCCGTTGCCGGTGGATCGGGACAAGGTACCGCCGAGATTGTCTCCGGCGGTATTTTTTTGTATACTCAGTGGAAATTATGCTCAGGTTCGATTATGGATGAAACAGCTCAAATTTCCCACTGGACGGAACAACAAATAATCAGGGTCTTGGAACATAACCGTGCCAAGTTATACGCGTTGGGCGTACGAAAACTTGGCCTGTTCGGTTCTTATCGTCGAGGCACCGCCACTACCGAAAGCGATATGGACTTTTTGGTTGTTTTTGATCAGGTTTCGTTTGACGCGTATATGGATACCAAGTTCTTTCTGGAAGACCTTTTTCAGTGCCGGGTGGACCTGGTTTTGGAGAAAAACATCAAACCCCGGTTGCGACCGTACATCTTGAACGAGGTTACCTATGTCTCGGGATCATAGATTGTATTTAGAGGATATTCTCGAAGCTGCACACAAGATCGAGGGCTATGTGGGTAGTACTTCCTTCGAGCAATTCAGTGCAGATGAAATGCGGGTCGATGCGGTAATACGTAACCTTGAAATTATTTGTGAGGCAACCAAAAACTTGCCGCCCGCACCGCATTGCGAGAAAAATATTCTGAGGTTGAGTGGCGCAAAATAGCAGGCTTGCGTGATATTGCAGTCCATGCTTATTTTAAGATAGAACTAATAATTATCTGGGATGTCGTCCGGAATAAGCTGCCAGAACTTCGCCGTTATGTTGAAATGATCCTAGAGCGAGAAGAGTGAACTACGCTTTGTTGGAGTAGCCTCTGTGAGGCAAGTTTCAGTTACCGGTCTTGCCGGGGCGATTCATACTGGCTTTAGATTGCGTCGCCGGCGTTTTATTCTGCGTCGTAAGGTTTCAAAAGATTATGGGGGTAAAGTTCTTAAAGGGTGCCCTGACCGGGGCTGTTATTGGGACCGTGGCCGGGCCTATTGTCGGCGGCCTGGTTGGATTTGTACTGGTGGCCATGCTGTGGCTTGTGCAGGGGCTGGTCGACCAATTACCCTTGGCAGCGCTATTTGGCCTGCTGGTTGCACCCGTGGGGGGTTCGGTCGACGTGTTCGTCGGCTTAGTCGTTGGCGGGTTTGATAGCTGGTTTGGCTCGGGGCTCAACGTGGGGAGCTTCGGCGGTATGGTAGGTTCCGTCATTGGCCTGCTGACACTGCCGTCTCTTTTCAGGGGTAGCGAAGGCGAAGTCGGTTTGGCCATTGTGGCGGTGATCGCCATGAGCATTGTCGGGGTGATGGTGGCCGTGGTTGTCAAGCGCGTGCGGCTACGCTTCGGTAGAAATGACGGATGAAACGATGGCCGTGAGTGTCGTTATTTTGGTTCTCTTTTTTGTGGTTTATGCCGTTGTCCACAGCTTACTGGCCAGTTTGGGTGTAAAAAAATGGGCGCGGCAATGGTTGGGGCCAGGTACCGACCGCTGGTACCGGCTGGCTTACAATCTATTTGCGGTGATTTCCTTACTGCCGATATTACCACTGATTGTTCTGCTGCCGGATAAAACGCTTTATATTGTGGCGCCGCCGTGGCGTTGGCTGATGATAGGGGGGCAAGTGCTGGCGTTAATCGGTTTGGTCACGGCGCTGCTGCAAACCGATCCGTGGCATTTTTTGGGCCTAAGCCAGTTAGTCGCCCGGCAATCCACAGGGACGAGTTCGTTGAATGTGACCGGCTTTTATGGCTGGGTCCGCCACCCGCTCTATTCCTTCAGTATCCTCTTATTGTGGCTGACTCCGGGCATGACCGTTAACCTGCTCACCGTATTTGTGCTCTTTACCCTATATTTTTATGTGGGATCAATTTACGAAGAGCGGCGCTTACTGGCCGAATTTGGTCAAGCCTATCGTGAATACCGGCAGCGTGTGCCCCGGTTAATCCCGTTTCCACGTTCGCGCCCTTCGTCAACACCACGATGAGACTAACTAAGGGCTTCAGGGGTACCGTTACCGCTGCCGGCACCCGTCTAACACCAAGCGCCGAAGGCCGCTGCTAATCCGCTCAATTTCGAAACCTAGCACCTCGCGCTGATAGATAAACAGGTCGGCATTCAGCGGGGCCAGGATAGCGTCGACGAGGTAGGGAATATCGAGGCCGTGGGTCTCGCTGCGCTGCTCGGCCTGCAGCAGCAGTCGAGAGATAGTCTCGCGTAACCATGGTAACCACATTTGGGGGGATACTTGTCTACGTTGTGCCTCACTATGCAAAACACCCTGCAATTGAGCTTCGTGGAGTAGGGGGGCATGGAAATCCATAAAGCGAACTAAGCTGTCTAAAAAGGACTCTAAACGACTTAACGCCGGTTTATCAGTGTTGCTGCGCAGCAGGTGTATCGTTTTGTTCTGAAAGGTCCGCATATCCTCGTCCATCAGGGCCAGGCACAGATCTCCTTTGTTAGCAAAACCCCGATAAAGCGTGCCTTTGCCAATCTCAGCGGCCTCGGCGATGGCCGTCATACATACGTTTGCCACACCTTGCTCGCTGAAGAGATGTTGGGCTGTCGCTAAAATTAACTCACGATTGGCGACGGCATCGGAGCGCCTGGCCCGTTTTGGACCCGTATCGGTCTCTGCGGCTTGCAGCGGAAAAACTTCAGATTTGTCGAAACTCATAGCTTAATTAGATTGATAACGATCCAGAGTCCACCATAAAATTTTTGGTAAGCGGACTAAAGTCCATTTCATTATAAATGATACTGACATTTTCGTCAATGTCGATAACAAGTGAACTTAACCGGGATCTTGACAAACCGACCTTTGTTCACTATAATAGCCAACATAAACGGACTATAGTCCATTTATGTTTTTATGGGTTAGCAAAAGGAGAAAGAAATTATGACCGACGTAATCATTATTGGTGACGGCCCGGGAGGGCTGAGTGCCGGTCTTTTTTTGGCCAAGAATGGGCAGGAGGTAACCGTTCTTGGTAATAACGAAACCCCAATGCATTATGCTATGCTGTACAACTATTTGGGCATTCCGGAGATGACCGGCACTGAATTTGAGAAGGTGGCCCGAGCCCAGGTCGAGCAATTTGGAGCGAATATTCTTAATAATAACGTAACGGCCGTGGAAAAAACAAAGGATGGTTTTTTAGTTACGACGGAAGATGGTGAATCGCTCCAAAGTAAATATTTAATCATTGCCGAGGGGAAATCTCTCAAACTTGCCAACAGCCTGGGCCTGGCAAGAACCGAGGAAGGTATTGAAGTTGACCGAAATTATCGCTCCTCGATTGAAAACCTGTATGTCATTGGCCGAACTGTTAGAATCCAAAGGAGTCAGGCGATCATCTCGGCCGGGAGTGGGGCAACAGCTGCCTTGGATATTTTAGCAGCGGAAAAAGGCAAACATTTTGTCGACTACGATACTGTGGACAAATAAGAGTTTTGTGCTTTACCTTTTTCTATAATTGATCGGAAGTGACCGCTAACGACTAATTAGGGCGTCGGTAGTAGCGCTCACGGATAAAGGCAGTGTTTCTAGATTAGCCGGTATTCTAGGAATATCTTACGCCTTATTTTTATGAGGTGATTATGGTCGTTAATTTCGAGTCGTACTTTGAAACTGTTATCGACGATTTGGGGCGAATGTCCGCTCTGCAGTTTTACAAAGCCCATACTTTTCCAACCATCAAACCTGTGCCTTGGCTTACGGCTCATTTTGCGGTTGGCGGGTTTAGTCCTTTGAAACGATTAAGCGGGATGCTCACCGCCCATATGAGCCAGATTGCGCCAAGAAATGGCTTTTTCTGGCATCCGCATCGGGGCTTGGAAATTTATACATACGTGATTGACGGTCAGCTCTATCACGAGGATACAACCGGTGGTCGGGGAATCATTACGGCTGGTGAAGTACAACGGATGTTCTCCGGTCACTACATTGAGCACCAAGAGCTCAACAGAACTGATGCGTTTACCAGAGTAATCCAAATTTGGTTTTTGACCGACCCCCAATACCGCAACCTGCCGCCCCATTACGAACAAGTTAACTTAAGCGATATGACGCCACGTCGCGTTGGTCAGGGCGTGGTCAGAGATATTATCGGACCCAATGGGGCAACCGACTCCCACGTCAGCGCTCGCTTGACGAGCACCAGCCTGGCGCCGGGCGGACAAGCAGCCGTTGAACTGCCTCAGGCGGGCGAAGAGTTATTTCTTTATGTCGTTGACGGGGACGGTCATATCCAGACCGGTCAGCTCAACGAGACGGTTGGCTTGTATGATGTTGTTTTAGCTACACCTGCTGCCGACCCCCCGACGCTGACAGCCGGCCACAATTCCTTGAATTATCTCTCTTTTTATTTAAAGCCGTTTCTGCCACAAAATAACTAGATTAACCCAAGTTAAGTTTGCTCATGATGTTGAGCATTGACAATCACACGTTAAGATAAGGCAGGGGCAAGGTTTCTCAGCTTCCCTCCATTTCTACCGTGTGTAGGGCCAGGTAGGTTAACCGGATCCAACATATCCATTAGACTGGCCCGGATTCGAACGTGCTCGAGGTCAATAAGCTGCAAATGAGCGGAGTGCGGTTCGTTTAAGGGCCGGTCACTTTTTTTGGCTTAAGGCTAGATTGTGTTATTGCCCAATTTTTGTATAATTAACAATTGAAGAGTTGGGTTTGTGTCCCAAGTATTAGCGACCGAACCGTAAAAAAATCTATGCCAAGACCTTGGTTGAAATTTTACGACGCCGAAGTGCCGGATGAATTGGTTATTCCACCGCTGACGATTCCGGAATTGTTAGACAATGCTGTCAATAAACACCCGCAGCAAACCGCGACCGTCTTTATGGGTGCCCGGCTGAATTATGCGGAGCTTAAGCGGCATGTTGACCAGCTGGCTAACGGCTTGCATGGTTTGGGCATTCGTAAAGGTGACCGGGTGGCGATAATGTTCCCCAACTCACCCCAGGCAATCATCTCTTATTATGCCACGTTGTCGCTCGGTGCTGTTACCGTTATGACAAATCCCCTGTATGTCGAGCGAGAACTTGAGTATCAATGGGGAGACGCGGGCATTAAAGCCGTGGTGGCCTTGGACATTTTTTGGCCGCGGATCAGTCCCGTCATACAAAAGCTGCCGTCAATCGAACACGTGATATTGGCCGGTATCCAGGATTATATGCCGACGGTAAAGAAGCTGCTAGCCCCGCTAGAACTCCGCCGCCAGGGTAAATGGGTCGATGTAAAATATTCTGATACCGTCCATTCCTTTAAGAAGTTAATAAACCGCCAGCCTAACCAACCTCCTCCGGCTGAGTTGAAGCCGGAAGATTTGGCCTGCCTGCAATATACCGGCGGCACCACCGGCCTGCCCAAAGGTGCCATGCTTAGCCATCGCAATTTAATTGCCAGCCTGGCCCAAGTTAGAAGTTTCCTTTTATTTGAGCACCAGGAAGCTGAAGACATTGCTTTGGCCTTTATGCCATTTTTCCACGTGTACGGTATGAACGGCCTCATGAATTTGAGCACTTATCTGGCGGCCACGCTCGTGCTCATTCCGCAGCCAGAAATCAAAGCAATTGTCGATGCCATTGTAGCCGAACGTCCCACATTTTTTACCGGCATCCCTGCCCTATTTACTGCCCTCAACAATTACCGTTCTATCGACAAAGTTGACATGTCTTCGATTAAGGCCGTATTTAGCGGTGCGGCCCCGTTACCGGTTGATGTAATGGAAAAGTTTGAAGTGCGCACCGGCGCGCG
The DNA here is from genome assembly GCA_041576335.1 of Anaerolineae bacterium. GTDB lineage: Bacteria > Chloroflexota > Anaerolineae > 4572-78 > J111 > JANQQF01. The sequence continues at coordinate 7,195 of JBFGLD010000229.1, forward strand.
TATTGCCGAGGCGTATGGTATGACCGAAGCGTCCTCGGTGACTCACGTAAATCCTCTCAAGGGCCAACGCAAATTTGGCAGCATCGGTGTGCCCATTATCGGCACAGATGCCAAGATTGTTGATAGCGAAGATCGTACTAAGGAGCTTGGTATCGGCGAACCCGGAGAGCTTTTGGTGAAGGGGCCACAGGTGATGTCTGCTTACTGGAACGCCTCTGAAGAAACCGCGGAGGCCCTGCAGAATGGGTGGCTCAGCACGGGTGATATTGCCTATATGGATCAGGAAGGCTACTTCTTCATCGTAGACCGCAAAAAAGATATGATTCTCAGCGC
>JBFGLD010000230.1:0-7521 GCA_041576335.1 Anaerolineae bacterium
CTAGGGGCGACCATGGTGTCCAGCGAGGGGGCTTGCGCTGCCTATTACCAGTACGGGCGGTTTGCTATGTCGGGCCAGGACGTCATTTCTCTGGAGCCTGCCTGATTATGAGCCCCGAGCTAAATTTTGAAGGATGGGTTTGTCCGCTGCCGCTGCGCGATCATCCGAATATCATTATGGGGCACGGCGGCGGCGGCAAACTTTCGGCGGAATTGGTGGAGCATCTCTTTTTGCCCGCTTTTCAAAATGAAACGCTGGGCGCCTTAGGCGACTCGGCTGTTCTAAATTTGCCGGGCAGCCGGGTGGCCTTCTCAACCGACTCATTTGTGGTCCGGCCGCTCTTCTTTCCCGGGGGCAATATCGGCGCATTGGCCGTCAACGGTACTATTAACGACATCGCCATGAGCGGCGCCAAACCGCTCTATCTCAGCGCCGGTTTTATTGTCGAGGAAGGGCTGCCGCTTGAAATGCTTGGCCGTATCGTCGAGAGTATGGGCCGGGCCGCGCGTGAGGCCGGGGTTACGCTGGCAGCGGGCGATACCAAGGTGGTCGACAAGGGTCACGGCGACGGCGTCTATATCAACACCACCGGCCTGGGTCTAATTCCCGCCGGGCTCGAAATAGGGCCCGGTCGCGCCCAACCCGGAGATTTCGTCATCGTCAGTGGTGACATCGGCGTCCATGGTATCGCTATTATGAGCGTGCGTGAGGGATTGGAGTTTGAAACGGTGATTGAAACCGACTCTGCGCCGCTCAATGGCTTGGTGGCGGCCATGCTGGAGGTTAGCCCAGATATTCACGTGCTGCGTGATCCTACGCGCGGCGGGGTGGCCTCGACCGTCAACGAGATCGCCAAAGCCTCGAGGGTGGGCATTGTCTTGGACGAAAAGAAGCTGCCCGTGCCGCCGGCCGTTTACTCCGCTTGTGAATTTTTGGGCTTGGACCCCATTTTTGTGGCCAATGAAGGCAAGCTTATTGCGATCGTTCCACCCAACGTTGCCGAGCCTATGCTTGACCGGATGCAGCAGCATCCCTTGGGTAAAAATGCAGTCATCATCGGCCGGGTGACCGGCCAACACCCCGGCATTGTCGTCGCCAAGACGGGCATTGGCGGCAACCGGGTTGTCGATATGCAAATTGGCGAGCAGTTACCCAGAATTTGCTAAGGCTACGATCTGACCTCGTCCAAAATTAGACTCAACCCCAGCACAGTTGCTACTATGGCCAACCCCGGAAAGACCGCCAGCCACCAGGCCCGGCGAATGAAGGGCTGGGCATTGTTGAGTAGATAGCCCCAACTAATCGTGTTGGGATCACCCAAGCCCAAAAAACTCAAACCGGCCTCGGTTAAGATGGCGCCGCTAACGATGAGTGCCACCGAGGCCAGCAGCGGCTGGATGGCATTGGGTAAAATATGCCGCCACAAAATACGGGCCGGTCTAACCCCAACGGCACGCGCCCCAATCACAAAGTCGCGCTCGCGCAGCGATAGAACCTCGGCCCGAGCAATACGCGCCAGGCCGCTCCACGAGGTCAACGCCAGCACCAGCACTAAGTTAAATAGCGTGTTTTCAAACAGGGCTATTACGGCAATGGCCAGAAAAAAGCGCGGTAGAATTTGAAAAAGCTCGGTCAAACGCATCAAGCCGTCGTCCATCCAGCCGCCCCCAAAGCCCGATACCAACCCAATCGAAACACCCAGCAGCAAGGCCAAGACCGTCACGCTGGCGCCCACGATCAATGAAGTTCGAGCGCCGTAAATCACGCCGGAAAGCAGATCCCGTCCCAGATCATCGGTTCCAAGCCAATATGCCGCCGAAGGCGGTTGAAACGGCTGCCCTACGCTGGCGAATGGGTCGGCCGGAGCCAATCGCGGGGCCGCCAAAGCCGCTATCAGAAATGGTAACAGTAGGCTGAGACCAAGCCACCGCAGGACGGTCCGGCCGCCGGCAGTTAACCACCAAAGTTGGGTTTTAGACGATACTCCTTGCGGCTGAACCACCGTAGCTTGACCCACCAAGGGTCGGCTTGTGTCTTGCATGGTCAATTATAACGAATTCGTGGATCCAGAAGGGCATAAACCAGGTCTGTTACCAAATTAGCCAGCAGAACGGCCAGGCTGATAAACAAGAATAGCCCTAAGATCAGTGGGTGGTCCCGATTGAACGAAGCCGAAACGACCAGCCGTCCCAGCCCCGGCCAGGCAAAGACGGTTTCGGTCAGAACGGCTCCGGCAAACAAAAAGCCAACCCGTCCGCCAATGACCGTCACAACCGGTAATAAGGCATTGCGCAGGGCGTGATGGCGTAAAACCCTACTCTCCAACAAGCCTTTGGCCCGGGCCGTGCGCACATAATCTTGCTGTAGTTCATTATGCAGACCGGATCGGGTCAGGACCAGGATCAAGGCCAATTGCTGCGCAGTCATGGTCAAGACCGGCAGAATCATATGATAGCCCACGTCGAGCCAGAGGCGAGGGCCGGTGTAATTTGCCCGGACGTCACGCATGCCCTGTACCGGAAACAAATCGAGGTGTACCGAGAAAAATAGAAGCAGGAGTTGCGCAAACCAAAAAATGGGAATGGCATAGCTGACCAGCGCGGTTGTGGTAATCCCAAGATCGTGAATTGAGTGGCGCTGTTTCGCCGAGATAGTCCCTAGCCAAATCCCGAGTCCGCTTGATAAGATTAGAGACGGTATGACCAGAAGCAGGGTGCTGGGCAGACGCTCAAGAATGACCAGCGCTACAGACTGTTTGAAGTAGTAGGACGCGCCCAAATCACCTTGCAGGATATTGACCAGATACCGCAGATATTGCTCATACAGCGGTCGATCTAAGCCGTAATACGCTTCAAGTTCTCGCTGGTACTCTGCTGTACTAAATTCTCCCGACAGGGCCACAATGGGATCGCCCGGAGCCAGGTGAATCAAAAGAAACGTCAGCGTACCAATACTGACCAACATCGGCCCAATTTGAAATAGACGCCTTAGGAGATAAACACCCATTTCTAATGCTAATTAAAATGCGCCAAGCAGACTACTGCTCCAGCCAGGCGCGTTCGGCGAACTGACCTGTCCAGGGAGCAAAGTCATTAAACGTGTTGGCGTAACCGCTGGTAAAGCGAGTTTCAACCAGCCACCAATAAGGCAGTTCTTGAGCCAGAATTTCCTGGATTTCGCGATAAATCTCTGAGCGCTGGGCTGTATTGGCCGTTGCTCCCCCGGCCGCAAATAACTCATCCATAATTTCGTTTCGATAGGCCGCACCGTTAGAGAAGGGAATATCGCCGATATTATTTGAAACGTACATCCGCCGCACCCCGATGTCGGGGTCCGTACCATTACAGTAGGAGATGAGGTTAGTGTCGAAATCGCGTTGGCCGAAAATCGTCTCAACGGCGGCGGCTCGATCAAGCGGACGAACGTTGAGTTCAACGCCAATCTCGGCCAAGTTTTGCCTCATGACTTCACTGTATTTATTGAAGGTAGGAAAATGAATAATGTCCATTGTAAAGCGCGTGCCGCCGGCAGCGGGGGTAAAACCGGCTTCGTCCAGCAATTGGGCAGCTTGATCGGGGTCATAGTCGTACTCGCCCAGCACGCCGGCCGCGTGCGCCCAGGGTATGCCACTCGAAATAGGGGCGCCGGCGACTCGCCCCTCGCCAAAGATAACCTGCTCCAAAATCTGGGGGCGATTGATGGCATGGGCGATGGCCTGCCGCACCCGCAGGTCCTGGAAAAGTTCGCGCTCCAAATTGAAGGTTAAGGTCATGATGCAGTTGCCTCCACCCGGGCCGGTCGAGGAGCCGACGATGGCGAATTCACCCAGGCGGCGCAGCCGCTGGACCTCAGGGCCGGGCACCCGGCTCAGATAGTCGATCTCGCCCTGTTCCAGGGCCAAAAGCTGGGTGTTGTCATCAGGAATAACTTTGAAAATCAACCGATCTAAATACGGCAGACCTGATTTGAAGTAGTTTTCGTTGCGAACCAGCGTTACGTTGTCATCCTTGGCGTGCGCTTCGAACATGAAGGGACCGGTACCGATTGGCTGTAGATTGGCCGGGTTTTCGTTAGGATCCGTGCCTTCATAGATGTGCTTCGGCAGAATCGGGGCTTCCGTCACATCCAGGCGCTGCAACAGCGGCCCATACGGCTCTTTGAAGCGAAATACCACGGTCTGATCGTCCGGCGTTTCTATAGACTCTACCACACTGCCCAACCCGGCTTTGGTGCGCGAGTGAAAGTTAAACAGTACTTCTTCAAAGGTATATTTTACATCGGCGGACGTAAATGGCTGGCCATCGTGCCACTGTACGCCCGGAGCCAGCCGGAAAGTATAAACGGTGCTATCGTCACTGATTTCCCAACTCTCCGCCAAATCAGGTTGGGGCGTGAGGCCGGCGTCGAGGGTCACCAGGCCGTTGAACATTGAGTCGGCCACGACGTGTACATCAAAGCCGGTGGTGATTCCCGGATTGAACTGCCCCGGATCGTTACTGACAGCCGCGATGGCCGTGCCGCCGTAGCTGGGTTCGACACTTAGGGCGATCTCAGCCTCTTCAACGCTCGGCAGGCACAGTTTCCAGCCGGGTTCGATGATGTTAGGATCGTCAATGAAGGTATAACTAATATCAAGCACCGCTTTGGTGTTGGTTGCCTCGGCAATGACCGCATAAGCCAGCACATCACCATAGGCCTTTTCGGCAATTTTCGATAGCCAATCGTCAGCTTGGACGGTCACATCCGTTTCGCAGACAATGTCCGCCTGGGCGCGCGTTGAGCCAGGCGGGACAGTTAGCAGGGCGGCAAGAACCAGAATTATGGTAAAAAAAACGATTTTTTTCATTGTTTAGTCCTCCCCTGTAAATAACCACGTAGGGCGGGGGGCTTGGGTGGTAGTTCCCCCCATTTTCATCCCCCGTTGTCGTCCCGATAGGGACTGTCGCATTCCTCTGATAATAAGTTACACGGAGTTACACAGAGCCCATCACAGAGATTCACAGAGCAAAAAATTAGAAAAGTCAGTGTATCTCTGTGTCTTCTCCGCGTTCTCGGTGTTCCTGGTTTTCATTCTTGTTGTCGTCCCATAGGGAGTGTCCGGCTCCCTTTTTTTTTGAATAATTGACGACTGACATTTCAGGCCGGCTTTGTGGTCACAATGAGGCTCGAACTTACCCCGATCGGCAGCCTTATTTGACGAGGCTGCTCAAAGCCTGCCTGAAGTAGCCAGCTTTGCAGATCGGTCCAACGCATTATGTCCCCGGCTTCGGATGATAACAGCATGTTTAGCGAGAATAGGGCCGTATCGACTGAGGCCATCTGATCGGCCTCAAGGCAAAATTCGCGAATAGCGACTTGGCCACCGGGTATCAGGGCCGCGTAGGCTTTACGCAGGAGATCGATTCTTCCGGCGAGCGTTTCGCTGACGAGCACGCCAAATAGTAGCACCAGGTCGAAACCACTGCCCAAATTCTGTTTCTGGAAATCACCAACCTGTACCGAAACCCGGTCAGACATCCCCTCACCGTCGATAATTTGAACGGCGGCCTCGGCCGCAGCAGGTAGTTCAAAGACAACGGCTTGCAAGTTAGGGTAGCGCCGGGCCAGGGCCATGCTGTAGCCGCCGTGACCCCCGCCCACATCCAGTACGGTTAGATGCCGGTCGATCGGGAGAGCCAGGGCTTCAGCTACAAGTGGACCGTAGAAGCGGGCCAAGTCGAACAGCGCCAATTCGAAATCAAGTACCCAGTTTGTTTGACCTTCATCCCGCACGTTCGCTTCGGGCCGGCGCCCGGTGCGCACGGCCTCAGCCAAGTAGCCCCAACGTTGGTAAAACGCACTTTCTCGTCGAACCAAATGACCTAAATAGTAAGGCCCTTCTTTGGCCAAACAGGTTGTAGCTAGAGACGTATTGGCGTAAGACTCACCCTGCTTACTTAATAGACCCAGGCCTACTGCCGCCTCAAGTAGGCGCTGCAAGGCGCCCGGATCTGCCCCGGTCTGGCCGGCCAGGTTTGAGGCAGTTTGCGGTCCGTCGGCCAGGTGCTGAAATAGGCCTAACTGGGCGCAGGTTATCAGCACCTGCGCGGCGCGATAACCCCGCAACATTTTTTGAACGGTTAGCCAATGGTCAATTTCGACAGGCTGCATAAACAGCTGCTCTTCCGGAAAATATTAGTAAACTAATATTGAGTGGCAAAAAATAATTGACCCTTACCCGAGCCGGGCCCGCAGCGCGTGGATTAACTCGCCAATGGCCTGGATTGCCGGGCTGTACGGGGCGTAATCGAGCGGAGCCTGGCTCTGCTGCTCGGCAGCTATAATTGCCTCGTCGAACGGGATCATAGCCACCAGGTCGATGCTGTGATTTTGGCAATATTGTTCAATTGCTTGTTCGTCTTGGGACGTGCGAACCCGGTTAGCCACGCCCAGAATGTGAGGTATTTTAAGTTGAGCCGCCAGTTCACGGATGCGTGCTGCTGCTTCCAGCGAGCGGAAGTAGGGTTCCAACACGATCAGCAGGATGTCTACATGCTCGGTTGTACCTCGCCCCAAGTGTTCGAGGCCTGCTTCCATATCAAGAACCGCTGCATCAGCCTCGGCCACCAGGTGTCCGGTAATGCCTCGGGCCAGGGCGTGGGCCTCACAACGACAGCCGGCACTGGCTTTTTCAACTTCACCGGTCAAAATTAATTGGACACCATCAGGCGCGGAGATGCCGTACTCGGCGATGAGCTGCGATACCGGCCGGCGCAGGTGAACGTAAGCCTTGCCGTCGGCGTCCTCACGCCACTCGGTCAATCCCATGGGCACGGCGAGCAGTTGGGCCATTTGCCCGCGCGGGAGGCCGAGGGTGTGGGCCAAGTTAGGATTGGAGTCGCCATCGAGGGCTAATACACGCTGGTTGTTTTGGGCCAGGAGCCGGGCCAGGATACCGGCCATAGTGGTTTTGCCGGCGCCACCCTTACCCGTAACTGCAATTTTCATAATAAATGCCTCCCGTTAATCTACGTGGAGCAGCCACAGCCGCTGCAACTGCACTTGCCCCCATAAACAACCCGCTCCAACCGGTAAAGCCGGGATAAGATTTCGGAGTGCTGCTTGGCCAGCTGCTCGAAAATCTCCGGCATCAGCGCGACCAGTTGAACCTGGTGGGTCAATGACGGGCTTTCAACCCCTCGTTCCCAGAACGAGATGGTGCCTTGCGAGACACCCAGGCGTTGGGCTAATTCAACCTGAGTCCAACGCCGCTTTTGCCGGGCCCTGCGGATGGCCCGCGGTAAGAGTAACGACCGCTTGGTCATGGTGACAGCCCTCCATTCTCTCCGTTAGCCAGATACCTAAGCGCTTCCTGAATTGCCTCAGCCGCCCGGCGCTTCTGGTCGTTTTCGTCGGCTTGAGCAGCTGCCACAGCCTTTAGAACCGAGGCGATCAGCAGGCGCGAATAATGCACCGCGTCTCGAACGTGAGGCGCGTGCCCGTCCCAATCGTGACCATCTTCAAGATCGGCCAGAAAGGACA
>JBFGLD010000231.1:0-7511 GCA_041576335.1 Anaerolineae bacterium
AGCAGCGGCAGCAGGATGGCCCGAAATCCAAGGCGGCTGAAATGGAGGTGCCACCCTGATAAGGCCAGGGCAAGTACGGTCAGCAGGGCAGTGAGCCGGGCCTCCCGCCGGCTTCGCCGGCCGGCACCTCCAAACAAACGCAGGACGAGCGGATAAACTGCGGCTGCGGTCAAGATACCAATTAACGCTGCCGGCAGCCGCAGCGCCAGCGGCACATTTCCCACGATTATCGTACTGGCGGCAGTAACATACGGCCAAAGTGGTTCTTTACCACCCCCAATTTGCCACCAGAGCTTTGGCGCTCCATTCAGAATGTCCAAGGCAGCCACCCCGTTGCCGGCTTCGTCAAAATTAAGTCCCGGGGGGAGAGTTGGGAGTTGGAAGAGGCGCAGGAACGTCGCAATCAGGAGGATTACAAGCAGAACCGGCCGGATTTCGAATGTCGGGTATCGGACCTTCGATATACTGTTTGGGCTATCGACTTCTTGCCTGTTCATGATCCATCGCCAAGATGATCGGGGGGCCAAGCGTTTCGCCGGTTTGCCGGCTGTATACTACAATTTCAATGTGGCCGGCCTGGCCCAACTCGGCCTCAGTAAACTCCAAAACGTGACGATCGGTTACGTAGTCGCCTTGTCGCCACTGAGATGTGGGGAGTAGGCCATCAGCCGGCCAGCTGTCGTGTTGAGCCAGCAGCTGACCGCCGGCAGCGTGAACTCGCACAGATACCGTGTAATCGGCGGTCAGCGGTGCTAGGGCGTGCCAGTACAAGGTGATTTGGAGGCCAGAAGCCGGAGAATGGAGATTGCCAACTTTGTAGCCGGCCAGGCGAATCTTATCGGCCTGGCCGATGTTGGCCGGGATCGCGTCCGGGGGAATGTCCGGCATAATCAGCTTGGGACCAGGGTAGATTTTGGCATAGACTACACCGTGGATCGTAATCGTTGCCTCGGGCTTTTGCGCCTCAAAATAACGAACGATCTCAGGGCTGGGGGCCAGCCGCTGCATCTGGGCCAGGTAGAGGACTACGTAGTCCGCGCGTAAAGCGATATCATTAGTGTAGAAGTTATCGCCTGAACCGTCAAAATAAGGTAGCAAAGTCTGCGAGGGTGTCGAGGCCACGTAAAGACTGTTGGCCTTGGGTTTTGAATTGAGATAAGCCGCCGCTTGCTCCATCCCTTCACCCCAGCCCATCAGGGAGGTTGTGGCAGCGCGGGTTGGGCCACCCATGAGCGGGTTAAAATAGGTCAAATAGTAGGGATAATAACTCAACGCGGGAGCAAGCTGAAATAACAGCAGCATCACGATGGGAAGATAAGTCTTCAAGCTTTCGAGTTTGGTACGGGATATCCGGTAATTGGCTATCGAGGAGGAGAGCGCGAGGTAAATCAGGTTGAAAAAACTGTACCAGCCGACCGCAGCGATAAGATTGAGGATGGGGAATAGGGGCAGCAGATAGCGGTCCTGTTTTTTTGGGCTGAGGTTGGCGAACAGCACCAAGCTCAGCGTGAAGAGCCACAGTAAAGCAAGCACCGGGCGCAGCGCATTCGAATCTAGATCTTGCCGCAAACGCCTGGGCATGAAGAGAAGCCATGAAAGTATGCAGCCGATCAGGATAACGGGAGTCATGCGGAAGGGAATAACGTAAAAATAAAACCAGGGGCCGGGGTCGAGGGTGGGTTGGCCGAAGAAGTAAACAAGATGGCCATCGGTCACTTTTCCGAAGGTTTCAGCCCACATTTGGCGAAACGTACCAACCGGATCGACCCACATACTGGGCCAGAGGAGAACAAAAATAGCCAGGGAGATAATGCCCCAAACAGCCGTAATTTTAAGCCATTGGGTGGTAACTCGTGCTATATCAGGTGCGCTGCGTGACGCCGCCGGGGTTCGCCCTATGTGCACTGCCCCGAAGGTGATCGACATCCCGACGATGAAGAGGGCCATAAATTGGCCGGGGGCTTTGGTTAGGGCCGCCAAGCCTCCAAAAATGGCCGAAACAATGAGAAAGGGCAATCGCGGCTGAACGCCGTGGGCTACGGATACCGGTGAAGAGAATATCCCGAATTGATTTGTTCCAGCTTCAAAATCCTGGCGATCACGCCCGGCGGCCTCACTGCGGCTTCCCTTAGCGTAGACAAAAAATGCCAAGGCTGACAAGCTCATGAAAACTGCCACCGGCGCATCCCCGTGAGCCACGCGGGAATGGGCCAGGTAAAAGGGATCAAAGGCCACAAATAAGGCTCCCAGCAGAGCTACCCACTCCGGCAGCAATTTTCGAGCCAGGAGGTAGATAAGCGGTACGGCCGCTGCCGTCAACAGCGCGTAAGGCAGACGATTGGCCACAACGAGAGTCAAAATATCACTATAAATGTACTCTGTAAACGGTGGCACGGGCCTGCCTCGCAGCAAGTCCAGCCAGTATTGTCCTGCCATACCTACGGCATCGAGCCAACTCATCGTGACCCCAGGGTAAAAGTGCCAATAAGTTCCCCGTAAGTCGCCTTGCAAAAAAGCGGCTATGACGTCGCTGCCGGCAAAAAAGATGTTCGTATTTTCGTCGCTGGTTAGAAATCGACCCAGGCCGGGGAGGCGTGGTAGGAGCGCAGCCAGAAAAAGAAAGACAGCCATGGCCATTGGCTGAGGAAATGTAGCATGTGGACCGTGGGACGCGGAACGGGCTGCTTCGTCACCCGGGCGTTCTACCGCCCTGCGATTTGATTTCTGCTCCTGACTACTCACGGCAAGATAACCTCGCCTAACACAATGGCGTTTTCACCGGAGGAATCGTTAACCACGGGCAGCCGTTCCAGGGTGTCCAGCTGATACAATCCAACGAACAATATATAAGGTCCCGCCGTCAGATTATCAGGGAGCGCCAGGGAAATCGGATCGATAATTGTTTCGCCCGGCTGCCAGCGGCTTGTGGGATAGACACCGTCGAGGGGCTGACCATCTTGCTGAGCTACGGTCAGCCCGTTGCGATCTCGAAGGTGTACAAAAACTATATAATCGCTTGGCGAGCTGGCCAGGGCCTGCCAAAAAAGAGTAAGCTGGAGCTTGGCGCCGGGCTTTTGCAGATCAGACGTTGAAGCTTGAGAGATTGAAGCGTTCGACTGAGTTTTAAGTTTTTCCAGGGAATAACCGATGAGTTGAACAGAGTTGCCCAAGGTCGCGTTCACCTTAGCATTGGGCACGGTAGGAAGCGGGCTTCGGTCCGGCCGGGTCCGATAGACGATAACATTGTCGTTAGCCCAAACCGGCTCCATTTGATTATTGACAATGGCCAGCCAATCCCCCTGGAAATAGACGGGTTGACGAATAGTATCAATTACAAACCAGGCCCGTTCGCTGCGATTGAGGGCATCGTAAAAATTGGCAGCGGTGCCCAGCCAGGGAGTTCCCAACCAGCGATCAACCGGCGCGGTCGTTTTGTTGAGCAAAAATTGCTCGGCGTTAACTTGTACCGTAAATCCATCTGCCCGTTCCAAGTAGAGGCCGGCCGCCGGGGTATTCATCGTCAGCAGCACGTCTTCCGGTTCCCAATCGGCGTAAATTTTGGCAAAGGCTTGCTCGTAGGCCGGCTCCGGGGTTTGCAGGGCAACACGCACGTCGTCTAAGCCCAGGATAGAAAAGAGGAGCAGAAGCATTAGGACGGCTAAAATTTGAAGTTTGGGTGAATATTCAAGCCTCATGGCTGAGAGGTGAGGCCTGATCCGCAAAACGTAATTCGCAAAATGTATAAGTCCTCGACCGAGGAGTCGAAAGTTAAAAATGGAGCGCGCAGCAAGCAGGTAGAAGAGCGGAAGAAACATGACGATATAGCGTGGATTGCGACGGAAGGGATCCAGTAACGTCACCATTTGGAAGATGATCAGGCCGAAGACGAGCCACAAGAAGAGAAAGAACGAATTCGACTTACTTTCGGCGTCACTTGATAGGCTTTGATTTTTGGCCGGCCAGAAAATCAGGCCTAACGCGGCGCCAACCAGTAGGGCAACTGTCAGCCAAATATGATGCGGAACGCCAAATTGGCGCGCCAAAAACGTCACGGTATCGGACCAGGTGACGTGGACCTCGGCTTGGTAAGCAATGGTCGTGTTGAATAACTCCGGCAAAAGTGCACTGTTTTCGGCGGCTTTATCCAGCGAGGCAACGCCCAGCGGTTGCCCCAAACGCTTGACGACGACGGCCAGGCCAACGACAACACTTAGCGCCAGACCTTCTAAAAAAATCGTTCGTCTAAGAAACCAGAGTCGCGCTGAGTTCTGCCGAGAAGGCCACGTAAACCAGGCTGCTGCAACCGTGGCCAAAGCCAAGGGCAGAACCAAGATTATCGCACCAAAATGAGTTAACAAGGTTGCTTGAAGAGCAAGCAAGGCCCCCCAGCGATATTTGGTAAGGCCAGGATACACAGCACCTCGATAAGCCCAGTAGGTAGTAAGCAATACTAACAGCGTTGCCAGAGCATACATCCGCGCTCGCCCACCCCACACCATCCCTTCCGGGCTCAGCGCAAACAGGCCGGCGGCAAAAAGGGAGATTGCAGCAGCGAATCTAGCAGTTGAGTAATCCAATCTAAAACAAGATCGCCCGATCGCATAAATCAACGGAATCGTTGCGGTGCTGACCAGGAGGCTAGGCCAACGAGCCAACATCAAACCCCAGTGGGCCAATTGCCATTCTGAGATCGGCGCATGAATAAATAGTGCGGTGAAGGGGGCTGCGAGGTAAGTTGCCAGCAGGCCGTGTTCGTAAAATAGGCCGGATGGTAATCTAGGCCAACCATAGCGTAATATTTGGCGAGCTGCTAAGACGGTTGTATATTCGTCAAAAAAGGGATGGGTTGAGACGAGATAATGGAGCCGGAGGCCAAAACCGGCCAGCATCAGGACAAAAATTGAAATCGTTTTTAATCGCATAGACAATTGCGTGTTAAAAAAGCGATCGGCGGACCAAGAAAATCCCAATTGTAAGTACTAGGAAAAGAATGATGGTTTGAATTGGCCACAATCGGGTACAGACAACGATGGGCACGCCTAAACCAATGGCTACCGCCAGTAAATGGGCAGCCGTCAAGCGCCGTAAGCGAACGAGCACCATGCCAAAAGTGCAAACGCTTGAAATCAGAAGCAAAGACATCGAAACAACCTGGGAATAACTAAAAATGCTAGCTGCTAAGGCGAGCGTAACCAGTAAATATGCCAAATGAAATAACCAAATTCGAGGGGCCGGCTCAAACGTACCATGGGATTTTCCTGTAATTGGAGCATTCAAAGTCGAAACACAAGTAGGTGGCAGAGATACTTCCAATTGATATTTTCCGCTTTTGGCGACCCATTGCTCAATTCCACCGCTTTCCGTTTCCAGTATTACCTTTTCAACGCCTAAAAGGCGCAGTGTTCCACTGTTGCCTTGTAAAATGGTACCCAGGCGCTCGGCGGCGTTCGAGGGCACAGCCAAATCAAACTCTTGGCCGTTATTCGTCGGATGTGCTTTGAACAGCCCCGGAGCGATATCTAATACGACACCAACGGCGCCAAGCGCTGCCGCCCGGCGCTTAGCCGGCAGCGAGGAAAACGTGTTTCGAAAATGGATCTGTACTTGCCTCGGGTTACGGTCGCGGCTCACGATATCCTTCTTAGAATTCTTTTATAAATCTCAACATACTGCTTGGTAATATATTCCCAATCAAACTCACGCTCGGCAATTTTACGACTTTCTTTGCCCATGCGCCGTCGTTCATGAGGATTATTGATCAAGTCGGCCAGGCGCTCGGCCAAAGCAGAGGGATCGTTGATATCAACCAAATAGCCATTGCACCCGTCTTTAACCAGCTGGTCCAAGCCGGAGGCCCGAGTCGCTACAACCGGCAGCCCACAGGCCATCCCTTCCAAAACGGTATTCGGCATCCCCTCCCACGTTGTCGCCGTCACAAACAAATCTGCCTGTCGGTAATAATCAACGATCTTTTCACGTTCGACCCAGCCCATGAAACGGACGTGTTTAGTCAGTCCCCGTTCGATTACAAGCCGTTCCAAATTAGAACGGCGTTCGCCGTCGCCAACCAGGTTTAGTTCAAAATTATCAATACCCTTTTGTTTAAGGCGGTCGACAGACTCCAACAGCATTTCAACATTCTTAAAGGCGTTGAAGCGTCCTACAAACAACAGTCGCACCAGGCGGCCATTGTGAGGTCGCTGCCGGGGCGGGGTAAATGCGGACAGTTCAATAGCATTTGAAATGACGTCGATGGGTAGGTCTGGCGTTGTTTCAAAAGCATATTCACGTAATCCGTTGGACACGGCAACTAGCGCATCGGCGTCTTGCCACAGCCAGCGAATAAAAGGGCGCAGCAACCTGTACAGCGTAGAGAAACGCTTGACCTCATCGGATGGTACATCCGCGCCTCGCAGCGAAATCAAGTACGGCAGCCCATAAACGCGCTTGAGCACCCACCCAATCGGGCCATCGGGAATGCCAAAAAAAATATGGACGATGTCGGGCCTAAATGCCCGGACCTGAAAAAGACTAAACCAGAGGCCGCTCAGCACAAATGCAAACATCTCAGGTGTTGAGCAATACTCCTGCCGCTGGCGCAGCACAGGCACCCGTCGAATTTCAATCCCATCGATAAATTCGACCGGCTTCAAGCCGCGAATGGGATTGGTCAGTTCCCAGGTCAAACCCGTATGGCGCAGAATAAAGCCCGTTAGCAGCAGCAAGGTCCCCAGAATAGTAAATCCATGTTCGCTCAAATCGCTGTCAAAAGCAAGCTTAAGGTAGAGCAAATAGATCCAAAAAGCAAAACCAACAAGGACCGAGATATTGCCGAATAAAGTATATAATTGGGTGGGCCGGCTCGTGATGACCCGGACCGTATGACCAAGCTCGACTAAGCCGGTAGCTATTTCTTGACTGGCTTTACCCCCACCGGCTCCGATTGGCGGGAATTCATAGTTGATGATCAGTATGCGCATAGGCTGACATTGTATCTCAACTACGCATAGTTGTCACATTTTTAGAATTGTCGCCTCGTTTTCGCGCGTTAATCAGCCAGACAGCATGGATCAGGCCCGGTAGATAGCCTAGCAGAGTAAACACAAGATTAAGCCAAAAGTGAAATTTTAGCCCTACCTGCAAAAGCACACCCAACGGCGGGAAAGATACTGATACAATGATCTTGACGTCGCGCCGGGTCAAGATACGCCGACTATTTCTCGCGAGTTGTGTGAGCAAATCAGTCATATGGCCGACCTACCTGCCTCTACGCTTGTGCTTAAGATGTGCTCTCCACCGAACCCGCACTACGCCACGGCCTATCGGATAGACAGCGGCAATATGTCAGTATAGCACGGCGGCATCATACTTACAATCGTTTCCATGTCTACGAGCTTGTAACCAGGCCAAAAACTGTAATCATTCTGTAACGCGCATTGTTAAGAATCTGTGGTACTCTACATACGACGTACTTGTACCTTTACAACCACATCAACCACGAACGGAGTCCT
>JBFGLD010000232.1:0-7495 GCA_041576335.1 Anaerolineae bacterium
TAAAGAGATTATTTATCCGGTGTTTGAGCTGGCTGGAGAGCTTGATGTGCCGGTGATGATCCACATGGGCGAGTCGCCGTACTCTATTCCCAACCAAATTGCGCCGGTGGCAGAAGCTTTCCCTGATGTGCCAATTATCTGCGCCCATTCCGGAGCCAATAACGTTCCTAGCAATGCGTTCGACGCCATTTTGCTGGCTCGTACCCACAATAATGTTTACCTGGTCACCAGTTGGGTGCAAATGCCGGAGCTAATTCAAATGTACAATGCCATTGGGTCCGGCAAGACAGTTTATGAAAGCGATTGTTCACCTCAGGCCATGGGATAAACGCTGCGCATGGTTACAAATTTACACCCACCACCACTGGGAGTAGGTGTCTCAAAGGATAAGGTTTACAAAATGATCGGCAGCAACGCCGACGAGTTGCGCAAAATTTCACTCGATTAATTTTGGGAGAAGATTCTTCTAATAAAGGATAAAGAGAAATTTACGGCTATCAAGGCTAACCCAGTTTATAGCAGGCCACACCTCTCTTTATTGCCATTAAAGACAATGACCAACCAAAATGGTAGCCAAGAAAAGAGGTCGTGTATCGAACAAAACAAGAGAAAATTTAAATTGTTGTAGAATTTTTGACAAATTCTATTGATTACTCTAACTTAGTCACGAGGAGACCAAATTATGAAACCTAAGCATTTGCTAACTTTACTATTGTTGTTTGTGGTATCTGCGTTAATCGCTGCTTGTGGGAGTACGACAACACCGACAACCGAAGAGGAAGCAGCGCCTGCGGCTGAAGAGGCAGCAGCCCCCGCCGCCGAAGAAAAAGCTGATGATACTTTCAAAGTAGGGTTACTGAGTCCGGGTTCGGTAAACGACCAAGGTTGGAACCAAATCGCCTACGACGCCTTGCTGAAGATAGAAGCGGAATTGGGCGCGGAAATCAGCTATGTAGAACTTGAGCAAAATCCGGCCTCGTTTGAAAAAGCCTTCCGCGATTACGCCAGCCAGGGTTATGATATGGTGCTGGGCCATGGCTTTGAGTTTCAAGACGCGGCCCAAACCGTCTCCAAAGAATATCCCGACACGTATTTCTTCATTTCCAGCAGCCGCGTACACGACGGCAATGTGATTGGACTTAACACCGATTCCAGCCAGCCCTTCTATCTAATGGGGGTTATTGCCGCCAAAATGGGCAACGGAGCCGGGGTTGTCGGCGGGATGGAGATACCACCTATTGCCGAAGCGCTGACAGGTTTTGTCAACGGAGCCAAGAGCGTTGACCCCGATTTCCCGGTCAGCACGACCTTCATCGGTAACTTCACCGATGCAGCCGCCGCCAAAGAAGCCGCTTTGAGTATGATGTCTGAAGGGGCTGATTTTGTGGTACCCGATGCTGATGTAGCCGGACTGGGCGTGTACCAAGCCGTTTCAGAAGCCGGACCGAAGATCAAGACCTTTGGTGCCTTTGGCGACTTCACCGACAAAGCCCCGGACAACATTTTGGCCAACTACTTTGCCTTCTACGGCAACGGCATTGTGAAAATTGCCGAAGAAGTGAAAAATGGCTCCTTTGAGCCGACCGGAAATGTTGAATTTGGCCTGGCCGATGAGGATGTGATGTGGCTTGAGTTCAACGAGAACGCTGACATTCCTGAAGATGTAATGCAAGCCGTTGAAGACGCCAAGCAACAAATCATCAATGGTGAAGTTGATACCCTTGCCCCGGCTGAGTAATAAGTGACAGGCGTGCAGATACGTGTTGCCACACGCAGCAGGTGTTACAATCGGCACGCCTTAATGCAATGGGGCTGGTAGTTTACATACCGGCCCCTGCTCAGAGATTTGATTTTCTGTAAAGAGTAGCTCAAACTCTTAAAGTTTTGGGTTTCATTTTCGGCATTAGCGGTGACCGTGTGGCAAACTCCCAATCATCAAATACGTCTCTTGCTCCAGAGCAGTCATCATTGCCTGAAGATTCCCGGTCAACAAAAGTAATATCCCGCTGGGTGAATCATGTCCTGGGCATACTGCCCCCTCTTGTTGCGCTATTGGTTGCCTTATTGGTTAGTGGATTTATCCTGTTAGTCGCCGGGTTTAACCCCATCAAAGCCTATCAGGTAATGTGGGAAGGCGCGTTTGGCGATACGCGGGCTACTACAGAAGTGCTAATTAGATCAACCCCCCTGATTATAATTGGTGTTGGGCTGGCCGTAGCGTTTCGTTGTAATATCTGGAACATTGGTGCGGAAGGGCAGTTTTATGTCGGGGCTGTATTAAGTGCCGCTGGAGGCATTTACCTGGGGAACCTTCCGGGGGTTATCCTAATCCCGCTGGTTTTATTGTTGGGCGTAGTTGGCGGCGAATTGTGGGGGATACTGGCCGGCTATCTCAAGGTGCGCTTTGGGGCCAGCGAAATTGTGACCACCATTATGTTAAACTTTATCGCTATTATTGGCACCGGCTATTTGGTAACCGGGCCAATGATTGAAGAAGTAGGCAAATTTCCCCAAACTGCCAAAATTGGCGAAGTTGCCTGGTTACCCCGTTTCTTGCCGCCTACGCGCCTTCATATAGGCTTTATCATCGCCATTGTTTTGGCTTTTGCCATCTATGTCTTAATTTATAGGACCAGTACCGGCTACGCCATTAGAGCCGTAGGTGCTAACCCGGAAGCAGCCCGTTATGCGGGGATTAACGTAAATGCTAATATTTTATTGGTAATGGCAATAAGCGGTGGCGCGGCGGGGTTGGCCGGAGGGATAGAAGTAGCCGGCATCACCTATCGACTCTACCAGCAAATTTCTCCGGGCTATGGTTTTACGGCCATTGCCGTAGCCTTGTTAGCCAATAATCATCCAATTGGGGTTATTTTTACTGGAATCCTTTTTGGAGCACTTAGCTCTGGCTCTGAGGTAATGCAGATGAATGCCAAAGTACCCTCTGTGCTGGTTTTTGCCATTCAAGGGATTGTGATTTTGTCTGTGGTTGCCCTAGGACTTTATCGTATCAAAATTAGAGGTCAGGAAGAAAAATAATGGACGCATTATTTTGGCTTGGAATATTACCCAGCATTCTGGCCGCAACATGGCGCATGGCAACGCCGTTAATTTATGCCGCCATTGGCGAAACGTTTGCCGAACGGTCTGGCGTGTTGAACATTGGGTTAGAAGGAATTATGCTAACCGGTGCGTTTACGGCCTTTGCCGCCGTTCTTTACACGGGTAGTCTAGCTATGGGGTTGCTGGCAACCCTGTTAATTGGGCTGGTTTGTGGTTTAATTTTTTCCATATTCACCGTTACCATCAAAGCTAACCAGATTGTAGTGGGTGTTGCGTTTAACCTGATTGGGTTGGGCTTATCCGGGTTTTTGTATCGGGGTCTGTTTGTTGGCACTCCGCAGGGGGTAGAAGCATTTGGTCCAGTAAATTTTCCTGTTTTAAGCGATTTGCCCCTGTTGGGAGAAATGCTTTTCCGCCACAATCTTCTCGTTTACGGGACCATTATTCTGGTGCCGATAGCTGCTTTTGTGCTGTACAAAACCGCCTTTGGCTTGGCTATCCGGTCGGTGGGTGAACACCCCAAAGCAGCTGATACGGCGGGCATTAGCGTAAGCAGCACCCGTTACGCAGCCGTTATGATTGGCGCAATGTTAACGGCTGTGGGCGGCGCAACCTTAACTATTGCCCAAACTAATCAGTTTGTAGAAGGGATAACCTCGGGTCGAGGCTTTATTGCCCTGGCCATTGTAGTTTTTGGCCGTTGGTCACCATGGGGGGTGTTAGGTACATCGCTGCTATTCGGGGCCTTTTTTGCTCTACAATTACGCTTGCAGGCTATGTCAGGTTTGAACATTCCTTATCAAACCCTGCAAGTTTTACCCTATGTAGCCACAATTATTGTCCTTATTAGCGTGGGCAAACACTCGGCAGCGCCAAAGGCTTTGGCTACACCATATCGTAAATAGTAATAAGTAAAGGAGTCGATAGCGTAGCCTTGATTCAGGCAAAGTCCACCGCGCTATACATTGCACTCCCAATCTATAAGAAGAGAGCCAGCATGGGCCAACCTTTGCTACGTATGGAAAATATGGTTAAAACCTTTCCCGGAACAATGGCCAATAGAGGCGTGAACCTGGAAGTGCGAAAGGGAGAGATTCACTGCTTGTTGGGTGAGAATGGTGCTGGAAAAACCGTCTTAATGAGTACTCTTTATGGTTTGTACCATCCCGATTCCGGGCAGATATATTACAAAGGCCAACCGATTAACATCCGCTCGCCCAAAGATGCTATTCACCACCGTATTGGTATGGTCCATCAACACTTTATGTTGGTTCCTACCGTGACCGTAGCCGAAAATGTGATTTTGGGCCAACATTCTGCGTGGAAAGTATTAAACGATATGGATCAGGTGGTAGAGCGCATCAACACCCTAAGTCGCGATTTTGGGCTACAAGTTGACCCCACAGCCTTGGTCAGCCATCTATCCGTGGGTGAGCAGCAGCGGGTGGAGATATTGAAAGCCTTGTATCATGGCGTTGACTTGCTGATTCTGGACGAACCAACAGCGGTATTGACACCGCAGGAAACGGTTCAGCTCTTGAGTTTTTTGCGTAATTTGGTTAACCTGGGATTGACGATTATATTTATCACACACAAACTGGAAGAGGTGATGCAGGTTAGCGACCGGGTGACCGTACTGCGAGACGGCAAAAAAGTAACGACGCTCAACACCGCCGATACCAATCCTCGTGAATTAGCCAAACTTATGGTTGGCCGTGAAGTGCTGATGGAACTACCGGAGCGACAGGGAGAGCCGGGCGAAATCATCCTGTTGGTAACTAATTTGTCTGTAAATGATGAACGAGGATTGCGTGCCGTAAACGATATCTCATTTGAAGTTAGGGCCAATGAAATCGTTGGTATTGCCGGGGTATCTGGCAATGGGCAGAGTGAATTGGTCCTGGCTCTGGCCGGTTTGCTTCCCATTACCGGCGGTGAAATTAAATTAGCGGGTAAATCAGCTCACGACTTATCTCCACGAGCCCGAAGCAAGTTAGGGCTAATCCACGTACCGGAAGACCGGCGCAAAATGGGAATTATTTTACCCTTTACCGTAGCCGAAAACTTTATTTTACACGAATATAACGAGCCACCCTATGCCCGTAAGGGGTTTCTGTCCTTCCGTAAAATTTTGGACCACTCTTGGGACCTGGTTAAAAAGTACGATGTCCGTCTGGCGGATGTCGAAAACAAAATTGAAAACCTGTCCGGCGGAAATCAGCAAAAAGTTGTGGTTGCCAGAGAACTCTATCGCGCACCTCGCTTGTTGCTGGTCAACCAACCGACGCGGGGAATAGACATCGGCGCAACAGAATTTGTGCGCCAGCAAATCTTAGCCCAGCGAGAGGCGGGGACGGCAGTCCTGCTCATCTCCACCGAACTGGAAGAACTTTTAGCCCTCAGCGACCGGATTTTAGTGATGTATGAAGGCCGCTTGGTGGGTGAAGTGCCCCCTAAACAAGAGTTAATTGAAGAAGTAGGCTTGATGATGGCCGGTAAAAAAGCAGAAAATGAACCAGCCTCTGAAAGATAAGGTTGTATCTTCCTTACACAATCATAATGTACTGACCCTGGCTACCACCGGCCCCAAACTCTGGATGGCATCATCAATCCAACGATCAATCGGGTATTGAATTAATTTAATATTGAGTTGACCAAGATCTATTTCAACGCTGGCAAGGGCCTGAGTCCGGAGTTGTCGCCAGACGCCGAAACTGTTATTGAAGGCGAGAAACTGGCTAACACTCAGGAAGATGAAGGCCCGTTTGGTGAGTACACCGGCTATTCCACCTATCGTTCAACCCGAAATGTCTTTGTGGTCAAGGCCATTACCCGGCGGGCTAAGCCAATCTTCCTGGACATCATCCCCGGCTACTCAAATGAGCCTCTGCTGCTGGGTCGAGTGGCCAAGGAAGCTCACGTCTTTGAACGATTGAAAGACGCTTTGCCCACGCTTAAGGTCCTCAACTATCCTAAATCTGGCACCCACTTTCATGCCTAAATGTCCTTTAAGAAAACCGCCGAGGGACAGGCTCGCCACGCTTTAATGCTGCTCTTTGGCTGGATTCTTACATTAAGCTGGCCGTGACTGTAGATAATGATGTTGATATTTTCAACGAAGAGGAAGTCCTCTGGGCCATTGCCACCCGCTTTCAAGCCAATATCGATAGGTTTGTGATACCCAAGGTTTTTTGTAATCGGCTCGACCCCTCAGCCGTGGGCGGTATGTCGGCCAAGCTTGGCCTTGATGCCACCACTCCTCTCAAGGATTGGGACGTTGAGCGTGCCTCGCTGCCGCCTGAGGCTGTTGAGGTGGCCTCGTCAATAATTGCCAGATTAAATCCCTAACATCTTACTTAGATTTGCCGCCGCGGCCGATACTGAATCGCCTCGGCGATATGCGCCGTCTGAATATCCGTCGATCCGGCCAAATCCGCAATGGTGCGGGCCAGCTTGAGAATGCGATGGTAAGCCCGGGCGCTCAACTGCATCTGCTGCATGGCGGCTTTGACCAGGTTGGTGCTGGCTTGGTCGAGGGGACAAAATTGGCGGATCTCGGCCGGCCCCATATCGGCGTTGGCCCGGGCCCGGCTGCCAGCGGGAGCAGGCAATTGCGGGTCGGGGTCCGCAAACCGTTCGCGCTGTACCGCTCGGGCATTTTCCACCCGCTCGCGCACGGCGGCGCTGGGTTCGCCGGTCCGTTTGTCGCTGAGCTTCTCAAAGGGCACCCGAGGCACTTCGACGTGAATATCGATCCGGTCCAACAGCGGGCCGGATATTTTCTTTTGGTATCTTTTGACCATCGACATCGAACAGGTGCACTCCTTGTCCGGGTCGCTGTAAAAACCACATGGGCAGGGGTTCATACTGGCCACCAGAATGAAATTGGCCGGGTAGGTCAGCGAGCCAGCCGAGCGGCTGATGGCTACGATTTTGTCTTCCAACGGCTGGCGCAGCATCTCGAGCATGCGGGTGCCAAATTCGGGCAGTTCGTCGAGGAAGAGCACGCCGCGATGGGCCAGGCTGATCTCGCCCGGTTTGGGCCAGCGCCCGCCGCCGATCAGGCCGGCATAGCTGACGGTATGATGGGGGGCCCGAAAGGGGCGATGCCGGATGAGCGGTTCGTCGGGCGAGAGGTGATCGGCCACCGAGTAGATACGGGTGACATCGAGGGCTTCGTCGATGCTCAGGCGGGGCAGAATACCCGGCATGGCCCGGGCGATCAGGGTTTTGCCGGAGCCGGGGGGACCGCTCATCAGTAAGTTATGGCCACCACTGGCGGCCACCTCCACCGCCCGCTTCACGTGTTCCTGGCCCTTTACCTCGCTAAGGTCTGTGGCAAAGGGCGGCGGCTCGATGTTTGTTTCATCAAAACTCACTTCGTAGGGCGTCAATTTTTTGTGGCCGGTCAAGTGATCGACCACCTGGAGCA
>JBFGLD010000233.1:0-7487 GCA_041576335.1 Anaerolineae bacterium
GCAACAGGATGCGCTCTTGCAGCGGAATATCCAGAGCCACGACCAGGGCTTCGATGTCCACTTGCGACTGTTTTAGTTGGTGAATCATCGGCACGATGTCCTGCATACTCTGCACCGGCACGATGGTAAAGGGGTAATCGTGTTCCCGGCCATCGTAGCCCAAGCCCAGAGCGATAACCCGCTGGTCACGGGCAGCCAACTCATTGCACAGGCTGACGGCGATATTCATATAACCGCTGCCCTGCAAATCAAGATCGGAAATATAGATGACGGTCACTTAAATTCCCCCGTTTCAATCAGCGTTTCCCAACGCCCGCAAATGGCTTCCCAATCAAAGCGCCGGGCGGCCTGGGCCTGGCGCTGCTGCCGGTCGGGGCCGGCCATATCCATCGTGGCGCAGGCGGCATCGACAAATTGACGTTGCCACTCCGCGCCCAAGGGCGACCCCTCGATAATCTGCCCCCATTGGTTGGTCGTGGCCAGCGCGCCCGTTTCGGTCGTAACCGGCAAGGCACCGGCCACCTGGCACTCCGCCGCGCTGATACAGAAAAGCTCCTCATAAGTGCAAGGGTAAGTCATCACCTCGGCTCTAAGCTGCTCTTTAACCTACTGCTCGCGGGGGATGGTCCCCAGAAAAGTGACGTCGGGCAGGCTCAACCATTCCAGCCGGTGCTGATGGTTGCCGGCATTGGCCGCCCCCCACAGCCGGTAGTCGGCGGTAATAACCAATGACGCGCCGGGCATGCGCTCTTTAATCTGGGGCCAGATGACCCTGAGCACATTTAAGCCCCGGTCCGGCACCGAACAGAAAATGCAGCGTCCGGCAATCTTCTCGTAATCCTGCCGATATTCGGCCAATCGTACCCCCAGGTCAATATGCCCAATTTTGCTGTCCTCAACGTGATAATAGGTGCGGTGATAATCGACATGGTGCGGGCTGATGCAGACCGCCCGGTCAACATACGGAAAAATGTCCCGGCTGAAATCGCCGCTGGTAAACTGGTCACAGGACCAAAATATCTTTATACCGGCCTGCGTTGCCCTCAGTTCGGTCATGGGCGTGCGAAAGACAATCAAGGCGTCCCGCGCCTCGCGGGGCGCGTACTCGCTCTTATTCAAGTAAATCACCCCGTCATACCCGCCTGGCTGCCTGGGGTCGTTATAGATTCTAATATCGTGCCCCCGCCCGGCCATCGTCTCAGCCCAGGTCATCATGGCCAACTCCGCGCCGCCCACGCCGCGCCCGGTAATGTCAGCCGGAATCAGGCCGATAGGCGAACCGCTGGAGGCATACAGGTCGATCTTCATTTTCGCACCAGCCCGTATATACCCAGGCCAATAATGACTGCCAGGACGACAACGATAACCACGATCCACCCTATATCCATTTCGTGCCCTTCTTGGCCGGGTTCAAAGTCTGGCCGGATAACTTGCCAAAATCCTTCTTGTTAACCACGCTGGTGGTATGGTGGCCGTAGGTCGCGTGAAAGTGGCAGACAAACATGCCCGTAGGCTCAGGCGGAACGACCACGGCCATACTGCCGCAGGTGCATAGATAGGCTGAGGAGCCATAAGCCTTGTCGGGATTCTCATAAATAAAATGGTCGTCATAAGGCGCGCACATGACCAGCGCCCCCCATTCCGGTATAAATAATTGCTCCTGCCGGCTGACGGTGGTATTGCCCAGCGTCTTGGCCTGCTGGGGTGCGCCTTTGTGTTTGATAATGTTAAAGCTCATGTTGTATCCAGTCCGGTAAGTATTGAGGACGATGGGCCTCTAAAATCGGCCTGATTTCCTGCCCCCAATTTTGGTATTTTTTAATCCGCTCATTCATCGACTGCTCTTTATCAGGGTGAAAGTTGTGAATTAGCATATAAGGCGGGTAGGTCAAAGTTAAACCTGATTCGACAATCGGTACTGTGGTTTCAAAAAAATTGTCCTTGCTCTCGTTGGCCCGAATTGAGCGCCCCGGTCGCCAAGCCCAAGGGCCGCCGCCGGTTGTCAAATCCGGAAAAAATTGCTCCTGGCCCCACATATACACCCGATTGACCAATACCGTGCCCTCGTAGGTGCCGGCAAGAATCTTACGGGCGTCCCGGCGCAGGCTGCGCCCCGGCCTGCTGTCACAATCATCATATATAATCCAATCGGCTCGCTCGACCTCAGCCCAGGTCAATAGAAAGTTAAAATGCTTCGGTTCTGGGTTGTAAAATGAGCCGTCCGGCAAATGAACCCGATACTTAAACGGGCGCACTTTAACATAACTAAACTGCTCGGCCAGCTCAACTGTGCGGTCGGTGCTGCCGCCGTCAGCGACTAGAATTAGGTCGCTAAAACCATAAGCCTGGCAAAACGTCTGGATATTCTTTTCTTCGTTCAATGCGCGAACTATAGTAATAATTTTCATCTTTTAATTGGTAGCGTTCGCCTAATGGCTTGTTTAGCTTAACTTGCCCCGTCCAGAAATCGCGCCGCTGTTTTTTTGGCACCCAGAGCGGATGTTTTTTGAGACTTTCATAAGCCAACTCAAAGCCCTGTTTGCCTAAAATCGCCCGCTGATGATTGCGCCAATAATCATATTTTACCTGAGCGATGGGTAGCCCCTGGCGATCATATTTGGTTAACTCGACATCCTCAAAGCCCCAACGGATGCGGTCTTGGGAGGCCATAATATGGCGCACATTACGGACCATTATCACTACCGCCAGCCCCTCGATCTTGGCATATTTATGGACTTCGGCACAATTAGCCGGGCATTGGATGACCATCGGCCCGCCGCCTTGGGCCTGGATAAACTCCAAAATATCAATAGCCGGTTGGCGATATTCGGCATAGCCCAGGTCACGGGCGATCATAGTCATAGCAATGGTTGTCCCGGCTCGCTGAGGGCCGGTCACTAAAATATGCTTAAACTTTTTAAGTTGCTTTACGATATACGGGTAAGTCCGCCGCTTGCCGGTACGGTTCGATTTCTTCAAAATCCTCATCCAAAAAAGCTAAATCCGTGTCGTGTATTTCTATGCCATAATCGTGGGCCGTGATCAGATCGTTCGCTTTAAGCAGCGGCGCATAGGTCTTTATCTCCGCCGGCTTGTCGCCCCCATCACACAGCACTAAGGCCCGGTGGGTGTTTTTAATGGCATCACCGACCATATCTCGTGCCCACTGGCTTAAGGCATCACACTGGACAATCTTGGCCCTGGGCGAAGCCTCGGCCTGCTCCAACACGCTGGGCTGAATTTTGCCCAAATCGATCTCCAAGCCCAGATAGATAAAATTGCTAATGTGCCGGGTACGGGCGATCATCAGTGCCGCCAGACCACCTAGATGTATCCCAATCTCAATAAATAACGTAATGTCGTATTGCTCGATCAACTCGATATAAGCTATTATCTGCTCCCAATTCTGGGCCGCTTTAATACCGCAAGGATAGGTCGGCGTAATCATAATTCATTAAATATCTGCTCAATCCGGGCATCCCAGGTATGGGCCTGGACCGCCTCGTGTCCGGCCTGGGCAATCTGCTCGGCCTCGTCGGGATGCTCTTTATAGTAGACCACTTTCTCAACCGCTTCCGCCAGATTATCAAAAACGACCAAATGGGTTTCATCCTTAAAAAACTTGTCCAGGTCGGGCACCCGGTTGACCACCGCCAGCCGGCCCATACCCAACAGCTCAAACACCCGCGCCGTTAAATCCTTAAGACTTGACCAGTTGAGGCCGATGGGCGCTTGGTTATAGAGCGCCCGCGCCTCCTCAAACGACGGACCCAGGTCGTAATAGACTTCAAGCCCTCGCGCCCTCAGTTCGGTCACAAGCTGGGTGCGTTGGTCGTAATGCAGGCCGATTAAGCAGGCGTCGAAGTTCTGCTCTTGGCCGGCGTCGGGCCGGTGCCACAGCGGATCGTGGGCGTAGGGTAGATAATAATCGTCCTCGCGCATATAGGGCGTCTGCATCGAGTAGAACATATCGGCAAATTGGCGCTGCCGGTCGTAATTGAGACAATGCGGGTCGGTGCCGACAACAATATTGGTCCCGTTCTGGGGCGTGCCCCAAATAAACCAACCGGCGTCGATTTGCAGCCATAGGTCGGGCTGCCAGGGCAAGCGGGCCTCGATATAGCCTATAGGCAGCGGGGCGAACGACGCGCCCTCGCTGTAAGGTAGCGGCAGGTCGGGCGATTTGGCGTATTTCTGGGGTAAGTGCATACCGCTGCCCCAGGGAATATAGGTGCCGGTAAATGGGCCGACGGTGTATAGTTCCACATCCTCCCGGCGTTTCAGCGCCGCTTCAAAATAGCGTAGGATGGCCATCGGGTAAAAGATGCCGGATAGAACAATTTTCACCCGTTTTGCTCCGCAATGCGCCGCACCCGTGCCGACATCTGCCCCTCATCGGCCTGGACCGGGGCGGTGTACCGGCTCTCCTCCAGCTTGGCCGCATTGACCACTTGCCGCGCTTCTTTGATGGCAGCCTGAGCCGCTCTTAGGTTCAGGCCGGCCAGGGTCGCAATCTCGCTGACCGAGGCCGTGGCCAGGCTTTCCAGGGTGTAGCCCTTAGCTTGTAGGTATTTGGCTTGTTTCGTGGTCAGGCTCTTTAATGTATCCATTGAATCCCCATTTCTGTGCGAATTTTAGGCGGTGCCGTTCGGTAATCTCGCGCCGTTCGGCAATACCGATCTGGGTTTCGGCGGTCTGGGCGGCGATATGAAAGATAGGTAAGCTCAACTCGGTAAGATGATACCCTTTTTTCTTGGCCGTATAACTCAGGTCCAAATCCTCATAATCGCCCGGTACGTACCGCTCGTCAAACCCGCCCAGGTCACAAAACGCGGCGCAGGTCATGCCTACACACCAGCCGTGCATATAGGTGATTGTCTCACCGTCAAACACATTCCAGCCGGTATCGGCGGTCATTAACTCCGCGCCCACCAGCGCGCGCGGGTCGGCTTCCAGGGCGTCAATAATCGGGCTGAGATAGTCGCCCCGAATGATGACATCGTTATTTAGGAATAGCAGCTTATCGGCCTGGGCCAGCCACGCGCCTTGATTGCAGGCCGGGCCAAAGCCGTGATTGGTTTCATTATGGATAACGGTCAACAGATCGCCCGACTTCTCGCGCCAACTGTCCAGCAGATAGCCGGTGCCATCCTTTGAGCCGTTGTCGATGATGATAAACTCGACCGGCTTGCCCTCGTACAGCCGCCAATTGTGGACCAGGTAATTGAGGGTAATATCGGCCCGATTCCAGACCGGGGTAATAACGCTTATCTCTTTCTGAGCCATACCGTTATATTTTTCTCCGTTTCATCCCAGGTTTGATTGACCCACTCAAAGGCGAAATTGATGCCGTAACTGTTATGCTGCTCTGAGCCGGGTTCGTTACCGCCCCACTGCCCGCAAAAATAGCTGAACTGCTCCCGCTGCCAGGGCACATCGGCATGGGTCGGGTCCTGCGCCCAATTGGGCCAGTGAACCGGCACCGAAGCGATCAGCGTGCCGCCGGGCGTCAAAACCCGGTGAATCTCGCGCATCACCTCCACCCGGCAATAGCGGCGGTGAAATTTGCCGTCCTCTTTCCAATAGATCACGGTCGGGATATGCTCTAGCACGTGATGGGCCTGGATTTCACTAAAGGTATTGTCGGGATAGGGCAGCGGCTCCACGGCAATATCCACGATGTCGGTCACGCCCTCGTAAGGGTAGATGTCTATGGCTTTGTCATAACCTGCGCCGGAGCGCCCACCGCCGATAGCCAGCCTCATCGCCCACCCCCATTGGTCCACTGCCTCACGTCATTTTCATTGGCGTAAAAGAAGATCTGTTTTTTATGGTTGCCGCAGCAATGCTTGCGCCGGCCCAGCAGATGGTCAACATCGCCTTGTTCCACCCAGGCCATCGTGATGTTAGCTCTGGCCAGAAACACATAATCGTTGCCGGTCGGTGTCTGCTGGACCAGGATACGGTGGGCCGGCTGGTAATATTTCATAGCCACCTGAGCCGCGTCATTTGTTACCATCGCACATAGCCCCCAGCTTAACGGCGTTGTCGTGAATCAACTGCAACATACTATTATCGCCCCGGCTGTGGCGCGCCCCGGCCTGCTCGATTAAAGCCCGCATCTCCTGCATCGGGTTTCGCGCTTCGTGCCGGTCACAGATGTAATCCTGGTCGGCTTGAAAGTTAAACAGGTCGCAGGTCTGCCCGTCGAAGTGAACACAGGTCGCGCATCTGGCCTGGGTCGAGGCGGCCCGGTAATTGGGCGCGTCGGTCTGGGCTTTGGCGGCTAAGACGCCGGCGATTCTGATTAGGTCCATTTTGTTATCCCTTTGGGGGTGGGCCGAAACCCACCCCCTCCACATTAGCCGATGGTCGTACAGGTTGTGACGATGTTGCCGGTAAACAGGTTAGGGAATCGGCCATGAGCACAGCGGTGCTTGATAATGAGCGCCGTTTTAGCGTACACTTCAAAGCTAATCGCCGTACAGCCCGGTGCCAGGTCTTTCATCCTGAGCGGTAACTGCGTCCGCTTGTAGACCAGGGGCACGCCGTTGTGGGTCATCCGCAGGGCAAAGAGCGCCGTTTGGATGTTGCCCCCGCCGGCATCAGCCCGGTTAAAGTTGTTGTCGGCCACCACCGCCAGCCGGCCTACGCCGGTATTGACGAACCCGGCATAGTTGAAGCCGGGGGTGATGCGGTTGCCGTCGGCAAAGTTAACGATTTGCGAGCCTTGGAAGCCCAATTGGAAGTAGCCGGAGAGCATCTCCTGAACCGCCTGCGGGTGGCCGAACACATGGGTCGGCTTGGCGCAGGATTCGGACAGGAAACGGTCAAAGGTGGCCGCGCTGAACGTCCCCGATGGGGTGCTGTGAACGTGGCTGCCGTTGCCGGCGGTGATCAGGGTTTCGATGCCGTCAAACTCTAAGGCGTTGCCGGCCACGCTGCCCTCGATGAGCAGGCGATCCCAGCCGTTTAAGACCAGGGTCATGGACAGGCGAACTTCTTTTTCTTTCACGTCGGCTACAGCTTCCTGGGCAAATGTCGCCGCGTTGGAGCCGCCGGGCACACCCTCGGATGAGGGCACGCCGCCGACTAAGCGGTTGATACCGTTCCAGTTAGCCGCCGCTACCGCCGCACTGTGCATAATATCGGATTCAGACAAGCTCTTTTTGGCCCCGATATTTTTAAGGGTCACGGTGGTGTTGGTGCCGTCGTGGGTGTATTCTTCCGGGCACTCGCCGTCGGCAAAGCTGATGTAAGCTGAGCCGGAGGTAAAAGCCAGGGAGTTAAGCTCGCGCCACGTTTCTTGCTGGAGCGAGGTCATCTGTTCTGGGATGGCTTGCCAGGCGGTGACTTCCTCGCACATGGCAATAATCTCGGTCGTATCCAGGGGCGTCGGGTACTGGGCCGCAAAGTCAGCCGGGGACGCATAGGGCTGGGGCAAAATCAAGGGGTCGGTGGTACGTGCCACAAACGCCTGATCGCCA
>JBFGLD010000234.1:0-7472 GCA_041576335.1 Anaerolineae bacterium
CACAACGACGACGCGAGCAGCATGTCAACTACATCGGTATATCGAAACCCAACGACAACGCACGGCGATCGCGAGTTGCCGGAGATCTGCGCCAATGGCACGTCTGTTACTGCGGTCGGCCGTACTTCAAGCGGAACGAGCTTCGCATCACCCGCAGTCGCCGGTATTGCTGCATTGCTGCAAAGTACGAACACTTCGCTGAGGCACTGGCCTGAAGGGAACCGCGCAATTCTGCTCGCTGGTGCTACGCGAAGCGTCACCGATTCGACGTGGTGGGAGGGCGACTGGCGAGAGCACTACCCCGACGGGGTGAGGCTCAGCGTCGTCGTACCCGTGTTCAACGAGCGCTTCCTGGTGGGCGAAGTGCTGCGCCGCCTTCTGGGGCTCACCGTCCCCGGCGTCTCGGAGCTCGAGCTGGTCGTCGTCGACGACGGCTCGAGCGACGGCAGCGCCGAGATCGTCGAGCAGATCGCCGCCGGTCAGACCGAGCGCATGCGCTTCATCCGCCACCCGCGGAACCAGGGCAAGGGCGCGGCCCTCGCCACCGGGATCGCCGCGGCGACCGGCGATCTCATCGTCATCGACGACGGCTCGAGCGACGGCAGCGCCGAGATCGTCCGTTCGCTGCTCGGCGAGATCCCCGGCCTGCGCCTCATCGAGCAGCCGGAGAACCGTGGCAAGGGCGCCGCCGTCCGGGCTGGCATCGCGGAGGCCACCGGCGACCTGGTCGTCTTTCAGGACGCCGACCTCGAATACGACCCGCGCGATCTCGAGCGGATGCTACAACCGTTCCTCGACGACGGCGCCGACGTCGTCTACGGCTCGCGCTTCGCCGCCAGCGAGCGCCGGCGCGTCCTCTATTACCGGCACGCCCTCGGCAACCGGCTGATCACCTTCTTGAGCAACGTCTTCACCGACTTGAACCTCACCGACGTCGAGACCTGCTACAAGATGTTTCGAGGCCCGCTGCTCAAGTCGATCCCGCTGCGCTCGAAGGACTTCGCCTTCGAGGTCGAGATCACCGCCAAGATCGCCAAGCGCAACTGTTCGATCTACGAGGTGCCGATCAGCTATCGCGGTCGCACCTACCGTGAGGGGAAGAAGATCGGCTGGCGGGACGGGGTCAAGGCGCTGTTCACCATCGTCCGCTACTGGATCATCGACGACCTCTACCGCGAGGACGAGTACGGCGGCCAGATCC
Source organism: Anaerolineae bacterium (assembly GCA_041576335.1). Taxonomy (GTDB): domain Bacteria; phylum Chloroflexota; class Anaerolineae; order 4572-78; family J111; genus JANQQF01. The sequence continues at coordinate 1,202 of JBFGLD010000234.1, forward strand.
TCCATCGCCTCGAGCGCGCCCAGCGCTTCAACGCTTGGATGGCGGACGCGGTGCGGCCGTGGGTCGGCAGCCGGGTGCTGGAGATCGGCGCCGGGATCGGCAACATCACCCAGTTCCTGATCCCGCGCGACCTCTACGTGGCGAGCGACGTCAACTCGAACTACCTGCACTACCTGGGCAATCTGGCGGCCGGCAAGCCCTACCTGGCGGTGGCGGCGGTCGACCTCGAGGACGCCTCCAGCTTTCGCGGCCAGACGCAGCGCTTCGACACCGTGATCTGCCTCAACGTGCTGGAGCACGTCTCGGACCCGGTCGCGGCGCTCGCCAACGTCAACAGCGCACTGGTCCCCGGCGGACGCCTGGTGATCTACGTGCCGCGCGGTCCGCGCCTCTACTCGGCGCTCGACCGCGCGCTCGGCCACCGCTGCCGGTACCGCCGGTCCGAGCTCGAGGCGGAGCTCGCTCAGGCCGGCTTCGCGGTCGAGCGGATCTCCACCTTCAATCGCGCCGCGGCGCCATCGTGGTGGTGGAACGGCAAGGTCCTGCGGAAGCGGACCTTCAGCCGCTGGCAGCTCAAGATCTTCGATCTCCTCGTGCCTTTTCTGCGGGTCTTCGACCGGTTCTTCCCCTGGAAGGGCCTCGGCCTCCTCGCCGTGGCGACGAAGACTGGACCGGCCCCCGGCACCGAATCGGCCGTCGATACCGGCGAAACCGACGAAGGCGAGGCGTCGCGATGAGACTGGAGAAAACCGTCGTCCACAAACGCACCACCGCCGACACCGACGTCGTCGACCTGACCGGGGAGGTCGAAGCCGCGGTCGAGCGGTCCGGGATCGCCTCCGGCTGGGTGCTCGTCTTCGTCCCCGGCTCCACCGCCGGCATCACCACGATCGAGCACGAGAGCGGCTGCCTCGCGGACCTGGCGCGCGCGGTCGAGCGGCTGGCGCCGCGCGACGCCGAGTACGACCACAACCTGCGCTGGGGCGACGGCAACGGCTACTCGCACGTGCGCGCCGCCCTGCTTGGCCCCTCGCTGGTGCTGCCGGTCGACGGCGGTGAGGTCGAGCACGGCACCTGGCAGCAGGTCGTCCTCTGCGACTTCGACAACCGGCCTCGCCGCCGGCGGGTCCTGATCCAGGTGATGGGCGAGTAGCCCCTACCACACCCGCCAGTCGACGCCCGATTCCTTCGCCGGCCGCTCCGGCCGCTCGACGCTCCTCTTCTTCTCCCGGCGGAGCGCGGCGTCGCCGCGCATGGCGGCCGCCCGCGGCCTCGGCTTCGCGGGCTCCGGTCGCAGCCGAGCGTCCGCGCCCGTTGTCCTTCCGCCCAGGTCTCGCACCCACGCCGCCACCGATTCCAGCGCCCCGGGCACCAGCTCGTAGATCCGCTCCCGGCCCTGCCGGGTCTCGGTGACCAGCCCGCTCTCCCGCAGCAGCCTCAGGTGCTTGGAGATGGCCGGCCGGCTGACCGGGAAGCGCGCGGCGATCTCTCGAACGGGCCGGCTGGCGACGGCGAGAAGCTCGAGGATCCGTCTCCGGGTCGGGTCGGCGATGCCATGGAAGGGCGCGGAGTGGTAATCGGTAACCATCTGATTACTGTAATTCTACACCGGCAAGGCTGCGAAGGCAAATAAGTAACTAATTAGTTACCGTTAAAAGAGCCGCCGCCGACAGCCCGAAGGGAGTTACCCGTAACTGATCGGCTACTCTATCACCCACCCACGGGGTGCGGCCGCAGCCACCGTGGCCCGGCCCCACGCTCGACCGTTAGACTCGACGCCCGGAGGATCTCACGATGGCCAGACTCGCATCCCTCATCCTGCTTCTGCCCCTGGCGGTTCCCGCCTTCGCCGCGGAGCTCGGCACCGTGGCCTTCCCGAACTCGGGATCCGCCGCGGCGCAGCCGGCGTTCGAGCGCGGGCTCGCGGCGCTCCACAGCTTCTGGTACCTGGAGGCCGAGGAGGCCTTCCGGGAGGCGCGCGCCCTCGATCCCGGTTTCGCGCTCGCCTACTGGGGCGAAGCGCTCACCCACGACCACTCGCTCTGGTACGAGCAGAACCACGAGGCCGCCCAATCCGCTGCAGCGACGGCCCAGGCCCAGGTCGCTGCGGCCCAGGCTGAAGCTGAACAGGCCCTGAAAGAAGCTGAAGCGGCCAAAGCTGAGGCAGAAAAGGTCGGTTCTGAAGCTGCGGCCGCTGCCGAAGCGACCGCTGAGGCAGCTCAGGCCCAGTTGGATGTGGCCCAGGCCGAAGCCCAAATGGCTGCCGAGGAGGCTGAAGCGGCCAAAGCCGAAGCTGAAGCTGCCAGAGAGGCTGAAGCGATGGCCGCCGAAGTAATGAGTGCCGGTCCGCTGCAGGAAATTGGTGAAGGCGAAGGCGAAGTGGCCATTGTGGCCTGGGCCGGCTACATCGAGCGGGGCGAAACCGACCCAAATTTCGACTGGGTAACGGATTTTGAAGCCGAAACCGGCTGCAACGTCAACGTTAAAGTTGCGGCTACTTCCGATGAAATGGTGGCTTTGATGAATGAAGGCGGGTTCGACGTGGTTACCGCTTCGGGCGATGCCAGTTTACGCCTCGTCTTCGGGGACCGGGTTCAGGCCATCAACACCAGCCTAGTTCCCAGTTGGGACACCGTTGACCCCCGCTTACAGAACGCCCCCTGGCACACGATCGATAAGGACGGTGACGGTACACCCGAACACTATGGCGTGCCCTACCAGTGGGGTTCGAATGTGTTGATGTACAATACCGATGTCTTCGGCGATGAAGCGCCCACCAGTTGGAACGTCATTTTCGAAGAGCAAAATCTGCCCGATGGTCAACCCAATAAAGGTCGAGTTCAAGCCTACGATGGCCCTATTTATGTGGCCGACGCAGCCCTTTATTTAATGAAACACCAGCCCGAATTGGGTATCAAAGACCCCTATAACCTCAACCGTGAGCAGTTCAATGCCGCCCTGGACCTGCTGCGTGAACAGCGCAAGATTGTAGGTCGCTACTGGCACGATGCTTTCATCCAAATTGATGACTTTACTAACGAAGGGGTGGCTGCTTCCAGCTCCTGGCCCTTCCAGGTGAATTTACTGCAGGCAGATGGGGCTCCCATCGCCAGCGTCATTCCGGAAGAGGGCGCCACCGGCTGGGCCGATACGACGATGATGCACGTTGATGCCCCCCATCCCAACTGCGCCTATATGTGGTTGGAGCACTCGCTCAACCCCAACTTACAGGGTGACCTGGCGGCCTGGTTCGGTTCGGTCCCGGCAGTTCCTTCAGCCTGCGAGAATAATGAACTGCTCGGCCCCGAAGGCTGCACCATTAACGGCTTTGATAACTTTGACAAGATTGCCTTCTGGCGGACGCCTATTGCCGATTGCGGTGAGGCCGAGGAGTGCGTGCCCTACCACGAATGGGTGACAAATTACATTGCTGTCATCGGGGGTCGCTAACTATCGCTTCGAAGATCGGGAGATTAGTTGATAAGTCACTCTCTTAATCTCTAATCTCCTGATCTCCTTTCCCACTCTTAAAAACAAACCCAATAAGTCAGAGAGGACAAGCAATGATGGAACATAAACTCTGGATCAATGGCAAGTGGACTGAAAGCCGGGACGGGAAGCGAATGTCCATCGAAAATCCGGCTGCAAACGAGCAGATTGCCCAGGTCATCGATGCCGGCCCCGCCGATGTGAACCAAGCCGTTCAGGCAGCCAAGGCTGCTTTCTACGACGGTCGTTGGTCGAAAAAAACGCCCGGTGAGCGCTCGATGGCGCTGTGGCGGCTGGCCGATTTGCTGGAAGCCCGGGCCGAAGAATTTGCCCGCGTTGAGTCGGAGAACACCGGCAAGCCCTACCACTTTGTGAGCCTGGGTGGGGACATCCCCTTTGCCGTAGATAACCTGCGCTTCTTCGCGGCCGCCGCCCGAGACACTCACGGCTCAAATACCGGCGAGTATATGAGCGGCTTCACCTCGATGTTTCGACGTGAGCCGGTGGGCCCGGTCGGGCAAATCGCCCCCTGGAATTATCCGCTAATGATGGCGGCCTGGAAAATAGGTCCGGCCCTGGCTGCCGGCTGCACCGTTGTGCTCAAACCGGCCCCCACGACCCCGCTGACCACACTCATGCTGGCCGACTTAATCGCCGAGGCCGGAATTCCGGAGGGCGTGGTCAATATTGTTACCGGCGGCAACGATACCGGCCAGGCGATCGTCGAGCACCCGGACCTGCGCATGGTCAGCCTGACCGGCTCGACTAACACCGGCAAAAAGGTAATGCGCACCGCGGCCGCTACGCTTAAGCGGGTTCATCTGGAGTTGGGCGGCAAGGCCCCGCTGCTGGTTTTTGACGACGCCGATGTGGAACTCGTCGCCCAAAAAGCCAGCCTGGCTGCTACGCTGAATACGGGTCAGGATTGTACCGCTGCAACCCGGGTTTATGTTGAAAAAAGCCGGGCCAAGCTGGTCGAAGAGGCCTTAGTGGCGGCTATGCGCGCGGTCAAAGTAGGCTTGCCGTTTGACGAAGGCGTTGAAATGGGACCCTTGATCTCCAAAACCCAGCGGGAGCGGGTGCAGAGCTTTGTCGACCGGGCCAGGTCAGCCGGAGCCAAGATTCTGACCGGCGGTGCGGTTCCGGCCGGCTACACCCAGGGCTATTACTACGAACCGACGGTCGTGACTAATGCCGCTCAGGACGCTGAGATTATTCAAAGCGAGGTGTTTGGCCCGGTTTTGACGGTCAGCTCGTTCCGGGATGAGGCCGAGGCGCTGCAGTTGGGCAACGACGTGCTGTATGGGCTGGCTGCTTCGATCTGGACCAAGGATATTGGCCGGGCTATGAAGCTTTCCAGCCAGTTGGAGTTTGGGACGGTTTGGGTTAACGATCATCTACCCCTAACATCTGAAACGCCGCACGGCGGCTTCAAACAGTCCGGCTTTGGCAAGGATCTCTCGGCCGAAGCGGTCGGAGATTATCAAATTACCAAACACGTGATGGTGGCGCACGGCTAGTGTTTGACAAAAGTACACCTGCGGTTCGGTTTTCCCAGGTTAGCCGCTATTTTGGTGACGTCAGAGCGGTTGACAACGTAACGCTCGACATATTGGATCGTGAGTTCTTTACCTTGCTCGGTCCCTCAGGGTCGGGCAAGACAACCTGCCTGCGCCTGATCGCCGGCTTTGAACGCCCGGATACGGGAAAAATTTTTCTTTACAATCAGGATGTCTCCGGGTTACCGCCCTACAACCGGGACGTTAATACCGTTTTTCAGGATTACGCCCTCTTCCCGCATATGACCGTTGAGCAGAATGTGGGCTATGGGTTGATGATCAAAAAAGTGCCCAAGGCCGAGCGGCAGCACCGGGTTGGCGAAATGCTGGAGATGGTCCGGTTGGGTGGGTTGGGCAGGCGTAAACCGGGCCAGCTCTCGGGCGGGCAGCGCCAGCGCGTGGCATTGGCCCGGGCCTTGATTAACCATCCGCGGGTGCTTTTGTTGGATGAACCGTTAGGTGCGCTTGACCTCAAGCTGCGCCAGCAGATGCAGCTTGAGTTGAAGGAAATTCAACAGCAGGTGGGCATTACCTTTGTCTACGTAACTCATGACCAGGAAGAAGCCCTGACCATGAGCGACCGGCTGGCTGTGTTTAACGACGGCCGGATCGAGCAGGTTGGCACCCCGGCCGAAATCTACGAACACCCGGCGACTCCTTTTGTGGCCGGCTTTGTGGGGGTTTCCAACCTGGTTAGTGGGGCTGTAGCCCAGGCCATAACCAGCTCGCCGCAGACGTTTTCCATTCGTCCGGAAAAAATTCACCTGGGTGACCCGGACACTCCGGTGACGGATGGCATGTACGCCGCGGACGGCTGCGTCCGGGATGTCGTTTATCTGGGCTTGTACACCCGCTACCTGGTGGAATTAGATGCCGGCGGCGATTTGACGGTCATGCAGCAAAATCTTCACACCACTTCGATGGATGCTCTGGCCGCTCGGGGGCGCCGGGTACGTCTGGCCTGGCACCGTAATCACTGCCGCTATATTGCCTAACAGGAATAACCGAAATGCAATCAACCGAAACGGGATCACCACCGCCGCTAGGTAAAAGTATAGCCCCCGCTTCGCCGGCCCAGCGAATTTCAACGTTTCTATATTTTCGTCCTAAACTGCTGCTAGCCCTGTTGTTAGGGCCACCACTGCTGGCCTTCGCAATTTTTTACCTGGGTTCGCTGTCGGCCTTGCTCATCCAGAGTTTTTTTCACCTGGATGGCTTTACCG
>JBFGLD010000235.1:0-7470 GCA_041576335.1 Anaerolineae bacterium
CTGCCGCCGATTTCTTTATCCCACAGGGTTCGATACTGATCCATGGCCGCAAACATCATGGCTTCCCACACCGGGCCGCAGCCCAGCGAAGCATCGCCGATATTGGCAATGCAAATTCCCGGCTTGCGATTGACCCGTTTGAACAGCGCCGCCCCGGCAGCAATATCGGCCGAGCCGCCGACAATTGCATTGTTGGGCATAACCCCAAAGGGCGGGAAAAAGGCGTGCATGGAGCCGCCCATACCCCTGTTGAACCCGGTTTCACGGCCAAAAATTTCGGCCAGCGTGCCATACAACGTATAATTAATGGCCAAATCTTTCACATCGCCGTTCGTAATCTTTTCCACGACCCGCAGCGGCCCGCCGGCCAAATAGGTTTCCATAATATTCAACAGCTCCGCTTCGCCCAGCTTGGCGATGGCCGAAAAACTTTTGGCCAGGATCTCGCCATGGCTGCGATGAGAGCCAAATATGAAATCAGCGGGCGTAAGGTGATACGCTTGACCGACTGCTGCCGCCTCTTGCCCGATCGATAGGTGGGCCGGCCCCTTGTGACTATATTCGATACCTTCGTAGACGCCTTCTCTTTTGATCCGATCCAGCATTGTCTCGAATTCGCGAATATATACCATATCCCGGTAGATCCGCACCAGGTTTTCTCGGCCATATTTTTTGGCTTCTTGTTTCGGATCGGGGACGTAAGCGTTTACGGGTATCTCCTGGCTCTTGATGACGGATTTTCTTCGCGTTTCAGTGGGATCAATGGTGATTAACTTAGTCATCACAATTTTGCCGTGCTTATCCGCGCTGCGCCGCAGCCGTAGAAAAGCACAACTTGCTCCTTTCTTTACTTTCGTCTGTTATTTTCTGCAGATCGATGTCTTATTAGTCAGCGGTTTTAGCTGTGTTATGGTTTATTACAAAAGGCCGCTGCCGGCGGTTAGAAGTGTTCAAACGCTTGACCCTCGTTCGCCCACCTAATATTACAACGCCAACAGCAGATCAATGTCGGCCAGTCCCGCTGATAAGGCCTGCAAAAAGCGTGCGGCCGGGGCACCATCGACAACCTGATGGTTGATCGTCAATGACAAGCCGATATGCTTGATAAACTGTACCTCGCCCTTAAGTTCGACCGGCTTTAGGTTAATGTTGCCCACGCCCAAAATGGCAACTTGAGGCGGGTTTAGAACCGGAGTAAAATTTTCAATTCCGAAACTGCCCAGATTGGTCACTGTAAAAGTACCCCCCGTCAGGTCATCAGGGGCTACCCTCCCTTCTAGACAGGTATCAGCAAAACGTTTGGCCTCATGTGCAATTTGTTTTAAGTTTAAATTGTTGGCTATACGAATAACCGGCACCATCAAGCCGCGGGGGGTATCGACGGCTACTCCTAAATGGACCTGCTTGTATTGAGCAATCGTATCATTGGTAAAAAGGGCGTTGAGCTCGGGATACTGGGTCAAGATTCGCGAAACGGCGAAAAGAATCAAATCGTTAAGTGTTACGTTCCGCAAATCTAGGGCTTCGGCACTTTGCTTCAAACGTTGGCGATAAGCCAGCAGTGCGCGCGCATCGGCAGAGGCGTTCAGTGTAAGTTGAGCCGTCGTTTGAAGGGATTCCAGCATGCGTTGCGCAATGACCCGGCGCACGCCCTTGAGCGGAATCGTCTGTACCTCACCCGCCTCAATCTCGGCCCCGGCTGCCGGGGTCAAATCCTTAGCCATAACCCGGCCACTCACGCCTGAGCCTTGAGCAGGGGTTGCAAAATCTCCCTGGGCCACCATTGACTTGGCCAGTGGCGTCATACGAGGTATGTCAGCCAGGGCAGCCTGTACATCCCGTTCAATAATACGACCACCCGGGCCGCTGCCGCGCAGCGCGGTAACATCCACGTTTTCTTGCCGGGTTAAGTGACGGGCGCGTGGAGAAATCCAAACCCGACTCCCGGCTCCTGGTGTAGACTGTGGCGCCGCTGCTTCTCCGGCAGCGGCACCATCGCCCCCGACCGGCTCGACCGTTTCAGCCGGTTTGGTAGAAATCGAAGTTGAAGGGGCTGCTTTTTCGCTCACATCTCCCCCGGCCCCCGTTGGGCGAAGTGCTTGCACATCTTCGTCCGGTTCCCCGATGGCGGCGATATTCGTCAAGACGGCAACTTCATCCCCTTCTTTAAAAAACAAGGCCAACACTGTACCCGCGGCCGGGCTTTCTACTTCCAGCAGCGCTTTGTCCGTCTCTACCTCGCAGAGCGTTTCGCCTTCATCAACCGGATCACCCGGCTGCTTTTTCCAGGCAACGATAATGCAACTCTCTACTGTTTGCCCCTGTTTGGGCATAACCACTGCAGTTGCCATAAATAAATACCTCAAATCAATTAGACAATTATGACCTCAGCACCCACCGCCCGCACCTGACCCACCAGATCGGCCGGGGCATGGCTATCCGTAATGACCCGGTCAATCTCCAGCGGCTTGGCGAACGAGGCCAGTCCGACCCGGCCCCATTTTGTGGCGTCCAGCACCGCAGTGACATGGCGGCACATTTTCACGATGGCACGTTTTACCTCAGCCTCGCCGGCGCTGACGTCGGTCAAACCTTCCGGTAGGTTGATTCCGTGCGCCCCAAAGAAACCCAGTTGAATATTAAACTGGCGCAATATCTCCAGCCCATCGGTCCCCACCAGAGAGTCCGTCTCACGTTGGAGCGTTCCTCCGGGGATCACGACCCGCACATTCGGCGTATCACGCAGTTCGTGAGCGACTGCCAGACAATTCGTAATAATGGTCAACTGATACCGGTTTTTTAGATGTGCCACCATGCTCAAGGCTGTGCTGCTGCTGTCGAGAAAGATGGCATCGCCATCCGAAATCCACGCGGCGGCGGCCTGGCCGATACGGCTCTTCTCGGGAACCTGACGCTGGCGGCGCATAGCCAAGGCCAACTCATAGCGTCCATCAGCCGCCGGAATGGCTCCCCCGTGCGTCCTGACGAGCAGCTTTTGCTCGGCCAGCGCCTGCAAATCGGCCCGGATCGTTACGGGCGATACGCCAAGTTCCCGGCTAAGGTCGGCCACCGAGACGCGTCCCATTTTGTCAACGCGCCTGAGTATTTCTTGTCGCCGTTCCTCCAAAAATAGCGCTTTCGATATTGCCACAGCACTCGGCCACCTCAATTTATATTTCACTTACTTTCGGATAGTTTCATTTTATACTATTTGTAAAATTTTGTCAACTTTGAATAGGTAACCCAAACTCAAGGCCCGGTAAGCTGTCTGAACACAAAAAAAGGCCTCTCTAGTAAGTGAAGTGCTTTGGTGATTCGCCTTGGTTGGCATATAATTCACTTACCGTTCACTAAGGAAATCCTGTTGCCCACCCCAATTTTAGCCGCTAAACTGTATATCCCCCACACTCGTCCTAATCTGGTGCCGCACGCATGTTTAATCAAACGCTTAAACGAAGGCCTATGTTTGGAAGGCACGCCAGGCGTGACACTCATCTACGCCCCGACCGGGTGTGGTAAAACGATAGTGGTTACCGACCGGTCTAACCAAAAGGCTAAACGCGGAACGATGAATGATGAATCCTATAAGGTCCCCGCTCCTCACTCGTCGTTCCGAGGAGACAAGGTATGACCGAGAAACTTGGCCGGTATGAAATCTTGGAGGAGATCGGACAGGGTGGCTTTGCGATCGTCTATCGCGCTCATGACACGCGATTAGACAGGCTGGTGGCTCTGAAAGAGCTCAGATCGGTACTGCTGAATGATCCAGACTCGGTCAGGGACGTTCGCCGAGAAGCCAGGAATATTGCTCGTCTGGATCACCCTAACGTTGTCACCATCTACGATGTCTATGAGGTCCAGCGGCGACTGTTCATCGTGATGCAATTGGTGGATGGTTCAAGCCTGGGAGAACTGATTACCGGGCGGGGACGTCTCTCGTGGTCAGAAGCAGTAGAGATCATCACGGCGGTGATGGAAGGATTGGATTACGCCCACACGCGAGGCATCCTACACCGAGACCTGAAACCGGCCAATATTCTATTAGACTCAAACCACAGGCCCATGTTGAACGACTTTGGTCTGGCGAAATTGATCGGTGAGGCCGGCACCAGTGTCACCGTGGGTGGAGATATAGTGGGAACACCCCACTATATTGCCCCGGAAGTGTGGGAAGGCCAGGGTACCACTCGCCAATCCGACATCTATGCGCTGGGATGCATCCTATACGAAATGCTCACTGGAGAGAAGCTCTTTCCGGGTGAGACGCCACCGGCAGCAATGATGGCTCACTTTCGGCCGTTATCGTTGCCCAATACCTGGCCTGAAGGCGTGCCGTCCAATGTGGCGGGCGTGCTGGCCACCGCCCTGGCCAGAGAACCCGCTGCCAGGTATGCCACCGCCGGTGAAATGGCCAAGGCATTGACCACACCTATCAAGAGCGAGTTGGCCACTCCCCCACTTGGGCCGGCCAGGCCAGGGACAAGGCCGGTATCCCCGCCAATCTTAACCACCAAACTCTATCCGCCTCCAACCCGCCCCAGGTCAAGCGTCGTTCCCCGCCCACGGCTAATTGAGCGGCTAAACGAGGGCTTGCAGCGCCCGCCAGGCCTGACCCTCATTTCCGCCCCGGCGGGGTTTGGCAAAACAACGTTGGTCAGCGATTGGCTGCGGCAAAGCGATCCGCGTATGCGCACCGCCTGGCTCTCTTTAGATGACGGTGACAACGACCCCACTCGCTTCCTGACCTACTTCATCGCCGCCCTACAACAGATTGACCCCCATATAGGTCACACCGTGCAAGGCATGCTCCAATCGCCCCAGCTGCCACCCATTGAAACTTTGATGACTGCCCTCATTAACGAAATGTCAGCCACTTTCAACGATATCCGCTGTGTATTAGTTCTTGACGATTATCACCTCATTGAAGCCAGACCCATCGATGATGCGCTCACCTTCTTGCTTGACCATCTGCCGCCCCCTCCCGGAGGGATGCATCTGGTCATCGCCACCCGTGATGATCCACACCTACCCCTGGCTCGTCTACGCGCCCGGGGCCAAATGACCGAACTGCGCGCCATAGACTTACGTTTTACCGCTTCCGAAGCCGCCGAATTTCTCAACCAGGTGATGGGCCTGAACCTTTCGGCGGAAGACATCGCCGCTCTGGAAACCCGAACCGAAGGTTGGATTGCCGGCCTGCAACTGGCCGCAATTTCAATGCAAGGTCACAAAGACGCCACTCGCTTCATCAAATCTTTTACCGGCAGCCACCACTTCATTCTGGACTATCTAATTGAAGAAGTCCTGGAACAGCAGTCCGAAAGCGTCCAGACTTTCTGGCTGCAAACTGCCGTCCTCGACCGGCTAACCGGCTCCTTGTGCAATGCCCTGACCGGCCAAGACAGCGGCCAGGCAACCCTGGAGATGTTAGAACACGCCAACTTGTTCATCGTCCCCCTAGATGAGGAACGGCGCTGGTATCGCTACCACCACCTCTTTGCCGACTTATTACGTCAGCGACTGCGCCACAAACATCCGGATTGGGGACCGACGTTGCACATCCGGGCCAGTGAGTGGTACAAGAATCATGGGTTCGTCGATCAGGCCATAGAGCATGCACTGCGCGCCGAGAATTTCGAGCGGGCGGCGCACCTGATCGAAGAACATGTAGACGCTATCTGGCAGCGTGGTGAGCACACCAAATTGCGACGTTGGCTGGATGAGTTGCCTGTTGAATTGGTATTCTCCAAACCACAGCTCTGTATCTTTCACGCCTGGACTCTGTTCGCCACCGGCCGGCAAGATGCGGCTGAGCGGAGTCTCCAAGCCGCCGAGCAGGCGCTTGGCCCTGGCGCCAATCGCGCCACTGAAACCTTGTCGATGGAGCGGGGTCAATCATCGCCCGGCGCTAACAGGATGAAGTTGCAAGGCAGGATAGCCGTCACCCGGGCCTTCATGGCTTTTTTCCGAGGAGAAGTGGTGGGGATCATTCAGCACGCCCGCCAGGCGCTTGAACATCTACCCGAGCAGGACTTAACCTGGCGCAGTACGGCTACCGTCGCCTTAGGGGATGCTCACATTATCAAAGGTGAGATGGCGGCAGCGTACCGGGTCCAATTAGAAGCGTTAGAGGCGAGCAGAGCGGCGGGCAACATCTACATGATCCTGATAGCCAATCTGAAACTGGCTATAACCCTGAGGCAGCAGGGTCGGTTACGGCGGGCCATAGAAATTTGCCGGCAACAGTTGCAACGTGCCAGTGAAAGCGGGCTGTCGCAAACGGTCGTGGTCGGCTGGTTATTGGCGATATGGGGCGAGGTGCTGGCCGAGATAAATGATCTTGATGGGGCCATTCATCAGGCAAAAAGAGGTGTAGCCTTGACCAAGCGTGGCGGGGATGTCGGGGATGTGGCGATGCTCGGCTGGAGCTACCTGTGCCTGACTAGGGTCTTATTTTCCAGGGGGGATATGGCCGGCGCCGAAGAGATTATCCAAAAGATGGCGTATATCGCTCGAGAATCGGATGTACCTCCCTGGATTACGAACCTGATAGCAGCCTGGCAAGCGCGGATATGGCTGGCCCAGGATAAGTTGAATGCTGCATCCCAATGGATGCAAGAACGTGGGCTGGACGTCGGTGGAGAACCCAACCTTCAGCACGAACGGGAGTATATGGTGCTGGCCCGGCTGCGTATGGCTGAGGGGCGGCTGGATGAAGCAACCCGGCTGCTGGAGTGGCTGCTCCAGGCCGCGGAAGCGGACGGGCGCCTTACACAGGAGATCGAGATTTTGATACTCCAGGCGCTGGTCCTTGAAGCCGGGGGTGATACCGCCGGGGCAACAGCCACCCTGGAACAAGCCCTCGTCCTGGCCGAGCCGGGAGGCTATATCCGCATTTTCTTGGATGAGGGCCCGCCGATGGCCCACCTGCTCTATGAAGCGGTGAAACGAAATATTTCACCTGACTATACTAGCCGACTGCTGGCAGCATTCTCCGTTGCCCAACCAGAGCAAGCCGGCCCATCAAAAACTCAAGCCCCCCAATCTGAATTGGTCGAGCCTCTGAGCGAACGGGAGCTGGAAGTACTCCAACTCATCGCCGAAGGACTAACCAATCAAGAAATCGGTTCCAGGCTTTTCCTCTCGCTGAACACAGTCAAGGTCCACACCCGCAATATCTACAGTAAACTCGGTGCCCACAGCCGGACGCAAGCGGTTGCCCGGGCCGGAGCTTTGGGTATCCTGCCCTCCATCTAAGCCCTTGGATGGCTGAAACTGGCATTACCAGTTCCAAAGGAATTGCTTGCTGTTCCCATGGAACAGGCGGTGGCACACAAAGACAACATAACCTGGCGGGCCGCTATCCGCTAGCCCGCTTTTTTGTTGTTCCTCAGCCCATGCCCTCATACGCCAAGGCTACAAATAACCCCCTGAATAACACGTTCGGGGTATGACACTAATACCAGCTTA